>CAZGCG010000218.1:0-6271 GCA_964524205.1 uncultured Sphingobacterium sp.
AATAGTATATTCAATGGGGGAAATAGGGAATAGGGAATAGGGAATAGGAAATAGGGAATAGGGAATTGGAAATAGAAATTTGTTGAATTAGTGTCATTCGCACATGCGGGAATTAAATTAAAGAAATGAAAAAATTACTCCTTCCTTGTTTAGTGTTTCTTGCATTTGCTTCAAATGCACAGAATTTAAATGATCAGTTGAATGCAAAAAGAATTATGCTGCCAAATGGCTGGTCTTTATCTTCAGCAGGACGATCAATTGAATTGGGTGATTTGCCGCTAAATATTGCAGTTTCAGAAACGGAAAATTTTATGGCGGTTAGTAATAATGGGCAGAGCATTCAAACCATTCAGCTAATTGACCCGAAAACTGAAAAAGTATTAGACAAGGTTGAGATTCCCAAATCTTTTTATGGACTGAAATTCAGCAAGGATGATCGGTTTTTATATGCCAGTGGTGGGAATGATAACTGGATTCTCAAATATGAAATAGCAAATTCAAAATTATTGATCAGGGATACCCTGAAGTTGGGTAAGCCCTGGCCTGAGAAAATATCACCGGTTGGTTTGGAAATTGATGATGCTAAAAATCTTTTATACGTAGTCACCAAGGAGAATAATTCCCTCTATATTTTTGACTTGCTGACTAATAAAATCATCCATCAGCAAAGCATCGGAAGTGAAGGGTATACCTGTATTTTATCTCCTGATAAGAAAACGCTCTATATCTCTTTATGGGGAGGAAAGAAAGTAGCATTTTTTGATACAAATCTCAAAAAAATTACTGCCTCTATTGACGTGTCATACAACCCGAATGAAATTATTCTGAACAAAGCCGGAAACATACTTTATGTTGCGAATTCTCAGGATAACAGTGTTTCTGTTATTGATGTTCAGACAAAAAAAGTTATTGAAATCCTGAATGCTGCCTTATTTCCAAATTCCCTGACAGGTTCTACAACAAATGGCCTTGCTTTGTCGAAGGACGAGCGTAGTTTATACATCGCCAATGCGGATAATAATTGCCTGGCAGTTTTCAATGTAAGTCAGAAAGGTAAAAGTGTCTCCAAAGGTTTTATCCCTGTTGGATGGTACCCAACGAATGTAAGAGTAATCGGAAGTAAAATATTTGTCAGTAATGGAAAAGGATTTTCTTCATTCGCAAATCCTTTAGGTCCGCAGCCTGTGAGAACCGATGTTAAATCAGAATCACATAGAGGAGAACTTCCGCAAGCAAATAATAGATTACAATATATCGGTAGTCTGATGAAGGGAACAATGAGTGTGATTGATGAACCTTCTGCTGCAGATCTGGAAGTTTATTCCAGGAACGTTTTCATGAACACACCTTATAATAAGGATAAGGAATTGATTGCCGATGGTGAAGAGGGTAATCCAATTCCTAGAAAGGTAGGTGACCCTTCTCCTATTAAATATGTTTTCTATATAATTAAAGAAAACCGGACTTATGATCAGGTATTTGGAGATATAAAAGAAGGAAATGGAGATTCTACATTGACTCTTTTTGGAGAAAAATATACACCCAATCAGCATAAACTGGCAAGGGAATATGTATTACTCGACAATTTTTACGTCGATGCCGAAGTTAGTGCCGATGGTCATAACTGGTCGCTGGGAGCCTACGCAACTGATTTTCTGGAAAAGACCTGGCCAACTTCGTATGGCCGAAGGGGAGGACAAAACGATGGATTAGGTCGCCGGACAGTTGCAAATAATAAAGATGGATTTATTTGGGATATGGCCAAAAGACATGGAGTTTCATTTAGAACTTATGGTGTTTTTGCAGATAAGGATAAGGGCAATATTCCTGTTTTGGATGAAGCACATGTTGCCTCCTCCTTCACCGGTTATTACGATCAGACAGTGAAAGATGTTGAACGTTTTGAGCAATGGAAAGCTGATTTTGATATTTTACTATCGAAAAATGAAGTTCCCCAATTAAGTACGATCCGTCTGGGAGCCGATCACACCCAGGGTCTTGGCCTTGGCAAACCAACACCTTATGCCTGTGTTGCAGATAATGATCTGGCAGTAGGTAAATTGATCGAACATATCAGTAACAGTTCGATATGGGCTCAGTCGGCAATATTTATTCTTGAAGATGATGCTCAAAATGGCCCTGATCATGTTGATGCACATCGTTCAACAGCATTGGTTGTCAGCCCCTATACAAAAAGGAAATATCTTGATCACACGATGTATTCCACTTCAGGGATGTTACGGACCATGGAGTTAGTACTGGGCTTGCCTCCGATGAGTCAGTATGATGCTGCCGCGATGCCCATGTTCAGGAGCTTTACCAGCAAACCTGATTTTACTAAGTTTAAAGCTGTTCCCAACAGGGTAAGCCTTGATGACAAAAATAAGATTGCCTCAAAATGGTCAAAAATATCCGATGGATTTGATTTTGCCGAGGTAGATAAGAATGACGACAGGCTATTTAATGAGGTACTTTGGAAAGGTTTGAGAGGAGATGATTTCGAAATGCCTGCACCCAGAAGAAGTGCATTTTTAAAACTTGAACAAAAAGTTAAGAGCGATTAATCAAATTTAATTATTTCTTCAATGCATTAATAGTATGTTCTATAGGCAACTTATTGCAGGATTTGTAGAAACCGTTTCATGAAAAATGTAACGGTTTTTTATTTTTTGCCTTATAGATATGGATTATTTTTTCATTATAAATAAACCGGTTTATTTCATTACATTTAATAAAGCTAAGTACGAACCTATGAAAGGCTTAAAATACATCTTCCTAATAATCATTCTGTTATCTGTCCTTACTGTCAGGTCCCAGCCCAAAGCAAAAGCAGAAAGGCCCTATCAGATTTATGAAAAGGGTCAGTCTATGACCAATGTAAGTGTTAGAAAGGAAGTAAGGGGGACAGAAAATATAGTCCAGATTGAGGTATTGAATGCTAGCGGTGGAACAGCTTTGGTAAGAGGAACGATCCTTCCCGGTGCAGATATTGTGGAAGTTATTCCTACCCAGGGAAACTTTAGTCTAATCCGTCAGATTACCAAATCCGGGAGAGGTGAAACTATTCAATTAATTGATGTAGTTTTTCCGGTGAGGCTTCGTATTAATATTTCAGGGCAGTTTCTTGAGGTTGAAATTAAAGAGGCCGGATTTTGGAAGATCGCGGTTGGGATGACACAGTAGGCTGAGGTATCAGGATTTAGGATAAGAGAATGAGTCTTTTTATGCTTATCAATTTTTATAAATAACTAATTTATCTAACCAATAAAATAAGAAAAAATGAAAAATCTCAAATTTATGATGATTGCTATTTTTGCAATGGCAATTTTTTCAGTAGACGCACAGTCCGATCCAAAGCCTGAAAGGCCTTATACCATTCTTGAAAGGGGGCAGCATATGACCAAAGTTAGTATTATCAAGAATTTAAGGGGTAAGGGGAACATCGTCCAGATCGATGCTAATAATTTGACTGGCGGAACAACCCGAATAGTAGGCTCGGAGGTTGCAGGTGCAGATTACCAGGTTGGTCACCTCGAGGATATGCCGGGTGCAGATATAACAGAGGTCGTAGCTTTTATAGGTAGTTATAATGCTCTCCGGGAGGTTACTAAATCAGGAAGAGGAGAAACTATACAGCTTACTCAAGCTGCTTTTCCTTTAAAGCTCCGCATTACTATTTCAAACCAAATCCTTGAGGTTTTGATCAAAGAGGAAGGTAACTGGAAGATTTCAGTAGGGATGACAAAATAATCTGGCATTATTTTTTTAACTAATTCCCAATGTCCGGTAAAAAAATGTACTTCTTCCCTTTAGGTGGTCAAATATATAAAAATGTCATAAAACCCTGTTTCCGACCGCCCTTGGAGGTCGGAATTTCCCTATTAATAGTTCTTTTAGGCTTTAATGTTTTTACACATAATAATTTCTCCTTTATAGAAATCAGGAATAATGAAAAATTTTAAGATTATGTTGATCGCTCTTTTTGCAATAGCGGTTATTTCAGTAAAAGCACAACCTAAGCCAAAAGCAGAGAGGCCCTATAATATCCTTGAAAGAGGGCAACATATGACCCGCCTGAGTATAATAAAAGACATTAGGGCTAAAGAGAATACTGTTCAGATTGAGGCAGTTAATGCCAGCGGGGGTACTCCTCGTATCGATGGTCCCGACATGGTGGGTGCAGACATCACTAATATTCTGGCTACAATTGGAAGCTACAATAAAATACAGGAAATTTCTAAAACAGGTAGAGGGCATACTCTTCAACTCCAGCAGGTCGAGTTCCCATTAAAAGTTCGCATCACTATTTCAAATCAGGTCCTGGAAGTTTTGTTCAAAGAAGAAGGTTTCTGGAAGATTACGGTTGGGATGAACCAGTAATCTGAAATTTTTTCTAATGACCCTGAAGGAGTCCAATATTTATAGAATTTTAGAACGAAAATCCCGTCCGCCATGGGCGGGCGCATGTGATAATTTAAAAACATACGATCCCTCCAGGGTAGAAGAACAAAAACTTTTACCGGGCATTACTGTTTATCTTATCATCAAATTGTATATATCAGCCTTTAGAATTAATATTGCAGGATATGGAAAATGTACTGCAGAAAGAACAGTTATTTAAGAAAGTGCAAGAGGATTTAGAGGTTCAGGGTTTTGAAATTTTACAAATGGATTTGCAGAGGCCCTGGGGTGGCTTCTTTGTAATAAATGAGGATCAGGCTCAGAAATTTTCTGATACTTTTTTTAGTGGAATCGCTGTCGACCAGCTTAAGATCTCCGGAAAACTCAGTCCGAAAGTATTAATTGTGGCCCCTCAAACCCGACTTTCATGGCAATATCATCATCGCAGGGCAGAGATCTGGCAGGTAATTTCTGGTACAGTTGGGGTTATTTCCAGCTTTACAGATCAGGAAGGCGAGCTTAAGAAATACCAGCCCGGTGATCAAATTGTTCTTAAGCAGGGAGAGCGTCACAGGCTTGTCGGACTTGAGGACTGGGGTGTAATTGCAGAGATCTGGCAGCATACCGATGCCTCCAATCCTTCCGATGAATCTGATATCGTCAGAGTGCAGGATGATTTTGGGCGTTAATGCCTATGTTATCGTGACATTTTTGCTATAATTAACCATAGAAATTTGTTTATTTTCGCAGGCTTTAAATCCAGAGCCTTTTTTTATTTATGATAATTCTTATTTTCTTTCTTTGCCATTGGTTTTTGTCCCTGTTCTTTCAAACATTCTTCCTGCATCGCTATTCTTCTCATAAAATGTTTAAAATGAGCCCTTTCTGGGAGAAATTTTTCTATTTATCTACTTTTTTGGCTCAGGGATCTTCATTCCTTAATCCCCGTGCTTATGCCATCATGCATCGTATGCATCATGCCTATAGTGATACAGAAAAGGATCCTCATTCTCCGCATTTCTTTAAAGATGTGATTGGTATGATGGTTCAGACTAAAAATATTTATCTTGATTTCATCAGGTTTAAGATTGAACCAGAACCGGCTTTCAGGGATAATTATCCAACATGGCCTTTAATCGATAAGATCGGCGACCTTTGGATCACCCGCCTGACTTTTATTGCATTATATATAACTTTCTACGTGTATTTTGCAGAATACTGGTGGATGTTCCTGTTGCTTCCAATCCATTTTTTAATGGGACCGATCCACGGTGCTGTGGTTAACTGGTGCGGTCATAAATATGGATATTCTAATTATGATAACCATGATCACAGTAAGAATTCACTTCCTTTAGATTTTTTGATGCTGGGAGAATTATTCCAGAATAATCATCATAAAAAACCGAACAATGTGAATTTTGCATTGAAATGGTATGAATTTGATCCATCCTATCCTATTATTAAATTGATGCATCACCTGCACATTATCAGGTTAAGGAAGGTATAAAAACAAGAAATTATATATTATGAGGGTTCCTAAATGGGAACCCTTTTTTTGTTTCATATTTTTTGACTTGTAAGTATCAAAGTATGCAGAGTTATGTTTTATTTCGACCCCGAAGTTGCAATGTCCATATTTAAGGATTGGGAGGCTCCCGCTTTCGTGGGAACCGATTTTGCCGGATGACAAATCAGTAGGAAAGTAAAGTAAGATTCCAGCGAAGGCTGGAATCTCCTTGCTCCCCAACAACTCATGTCATTCCCGCGAAACCGGGAACCTCATACAACACATCTTACAATGTAGGACAACGAAGCGGGAACCTCTTTTAATACCTTCGTGAGTGTCCGATCAACAAATCCGGGAACCCTC
>CAZGCG010000219.1:0-6261 GCA_964524205.1 uncultured Sphingobacterium sp.
GCCATTCTGTAAACTTATCAGGATGCAATTCAATTTCTTTTTCAAGATCTGTTAGATTAATGTATTTCCATTCCTTTACTTCAGCGTAATTTAACACCGGTAAATCGTCAGTACACCCTATATAAACATGATCAAATTCATGCTCGGTGAGTCCATTGGAAAATTTACACTTATACATAAAACTAAAACTAAACTCCAGATTACACTCCATACCCATCTCTTCCATTAATCTGCGCTTACAGGCATCAATCGTCTTTTCACCAGGTTTTGGGTGACTGCAACAGGTATTTGTCCAAAGTCCGGGAGAATGATATTTTCCATCGGCTCTTTGCTGCAGGATAAGTTCATTTTTAGAGTTAAATACAAAAACCGAAAATGCCCTGTGCAGGAGTCCGAGTTGATGTACAGAAAGCTTATCCTGAACACCTGTCTCATTATCCTGATTATCCACAAGAATCACTAACTCATCAGCTCCTTCAAAGGTCTCTTTCATTATTAGCTTGCTTTTTTAAGATAAGTACTGATTATATTCTTAAGCTTTAGATCATTCAAGCTGTTCAGGGACTGAAGCAAAAACGCCCTGTCATTTTCCTTATTGTCACTATAATTAAGAAATGAGGGCACATTGGTTTGAATCGTATACCTCAGGAATCTCAATTCTATATTTTTTTGGTCGAACTGAATCGCCTTTTCAAGCATCAGCTTACCCTTTTTAAAATATGATAATTTACTAAATGGGTTAATTAAATGTTTAGCCATCAACATATTAGCACTTCCTCTGTATCCTAAAAACAGTGCATTATTCTTATCATTATAAGGTTCTAAAAGTTCAATTAGTTCAATACATACCTTTTGAGATGATTCTGCTTTATGAAATAATACCCGCACATCTTCAATCTCAGTAGATTTTGCTGTGAACGATAATCCATGGAAAAGAAAAAAACAAAGCAAATAAGACTTCACACCCAGTTTAATTTGTTCTGAACCATACAATTGACCATTATTCCAAGTTTCTTACCATTGTTTATTCTGATTCTTTTGCTTAATACCTTTTTAGGTGGCAGCTTCTTTATCTTATTAAACAAGGCTTTATAATAAACATAAGCCAGATAAACTCCTCCTCTTGACGTACTTGGCAGTAGTTTAATACCTTTTAATGCAATCCGGAAATCATTCTCAATATCCTGCTCTATCTGTTCCTTAGCGGCCAGTGTAAATTCAGAAATATCAACATCCGGGAAATAGGTTCTACCTAAAACCTGGTAATCATCTTTCATATCTCTCAGGAAATTCACTTTTTGAAAGGCAGCGCCAAGCTTCAAAGCATATGGTTTAAGCTCATTAAACTGATTCAAATTGCCTCCAGTAAACACATGAAGGCACATCAGTCCAACAACTTCTGCTGAGCCTAAAATATACTGCTGATACTTTTCAGCGGTATAGTCAACCTTCTCCAGGTCCATCTCCATACTTTGTAAAAAGGTTTCAACCAAATCCAAACCAATATTGTACTGATGAACAGCATGTTGAAAAGAATTCAGGATCGGATTCAGTGAAATCCGATTCTCAATGGCTTCATAAGTTTCGATCTTAAATTTTGCAAGAAGGAGTTTCTTATCAAAACCCTCAAAGCTGTCTACAATCTCATCTGCAAGACGTACAAAACCATAAATGGAATAAACAGAATCTCTCAGGCTGTTACTAAGACAATAAATCCCCAATGAAAAGCTTGTGCTATAAGCCCTTGTGGTCATTTTACTGACTTGTAAAGAAAGATTATCAAACATAACTTTCATCTACTTTTGATTTAAATGTTTAATCATCTGTCCGGCAGCTACTTTTCCCGAAATAATCGAAGGCGGCACCCCTGGTCCAGGAACTGTGAGTTGCCCGGTATAAAATAAATTTTTTACCTTCTTATTTCTGATACTGGGTTTAAGATTAGCCGTTTGCAATAAGGTATTAGCCAATCCATAGGCATTTCCTTTATATGCATTATAATCAGTTATAAAATCACTGGCACAGTATGATTTCTTATAGTCAATGGCCGTACTAATATCTTCCTGAATATGTTTGTTCAATCGTGTGATCATTAAATTAAAATATTGTTCACGAAGTTCCTCCGTGTCTGTGAGTCCCGGAGCCAATGGCATTAAAAGAAACAAATTCTCGTTGCCTTCAGGTGCAATATTGTCATCTGACTTCGAAGGGCAACAAACATAAAAAAGTGGTTTTGCAGGCCATTGTGGTTTTTTATAAATCTCAATAGCATGCAGTTCCAAATCTTCATCAAAGAAAAGAGTGTGATGATTAAGCTTTTCAATCTTTTTGTTCAAGCCGATATAGTAAATGAGGCAAGACGGAGCAAAAACCTTGTTTTTCCAATAGTTTTCATCGTAATTCCTATGTTTCTCATCCAGTAATTTACTTTCGACATGGTGATAATCTGCAGATGCAATTATCGCATCACAGTCTATCCTATTGCCATTAACCATTATTCCCTTTGCCAGATTATTTTCAATTATTATTTGATCAACAGGAGAATTCAAATGAATCCTGGTACCATTTCGCTTGGCAACCTCCAGAAAACCATCAATTACTTTTCCAAAACCTCCATCAGGATACCATGTACCCAGTTTAAGCCCTGCATAATTCATTAAACTGTATAATGCAGGGGTATCCTGTGGCATGGCGCCAAGAAAAAGCACCGGAAACTCCATCAGGGCAATCAATCTGGGATCACTGAAAAACTTTCTGACATGTTTTCTGAACGAGCTGAAAACCTGAAGACGAAAAGTACCTTTGATAAGATCAAGGTCAGCAAACTCCATCAAAGACAATCCCGGTTTGTAAACCAGACTGCCCATACCAGTATCATATTTGAACTGAGCCTCCTTCATAAACCTATCAAGTTGCAAAGCACTCCCTTTTTCAATAGACTCAAACATCCGGGAGAGCTCATCATAGTTTTCAGGAACCCTCATAATCTCAGATTGAGGGAATACAATATCAAAAGATGGGTTCAGGAGCTTAAGCTGATAGAAATCAGAGACCTTATATCCAAAGTCTGAGAAAAATTTTTCAAAAACATCGGGCATCCAGTACCAGCTCGGACCCATGTCAAAAACATATCCACTATCTTTTAATTGCCTTGCCCTGCCACCTGGCTGAGGATTTTTTTCATAAATATGTACCTCATGTCCGGCTGCAGACAAATATGAAGCTGCGCTTAAGCCCGAAAAACCTGATCCGATTACAATAACTTTTGACATTATCTACTTAAATTATTGCTTAAAACTTCATTCAAACCAAGTATTCTTTCAATATCTACCACTGAAGACAGATATGCTGCATTAGTAGGATATTTTATGCTGGTAATCAATTTATGATTACCAGCAAGGTATATTTTATCACCTTTAAAGTACTCATTTATACCTTCAATATCTTTTTGAATCTGCTCAGGCAGATCAAAATGAATCAGGAACATCAGTAAATAATCTGGTTTGGTATCAATAACCGCCGATTTTAAGGATTTTATCGGGACATTACTGCCAAGATAAATCACTTTATGGCCTGAAAGTCTGATTAAAAAATTAGCATATAATAATGGCAATTCATGAAATTCATTTTCAGGAAGGAAAAGCAGCCAGGTTTTATTTGTTGTATCAGGTAAAGGCAGGGAATCAATTGCTGCTGATAGCTTTTGATGAAAAATATTGCTTATGAAATGTTCACTTGTAGTAGGCAGGATATCACTAGCCCAAAGCAAACCTATCCGGTTCATTAAAGGATATATTACCGTTTTATATGTGTCCCTGATTCCGTAGGCTGAAAAACTTAAAGAAAGAATATGTTCAAAATGGCCGGAATCAAAGGACATACCTGCAGCAATAAGCTGATTTATATAGTATTCTGCAGTATCGTTTGAATCGATTCGTCCGGAATCACGAATCATTGAGAACAGAGTATCATCACTCATGGAACATAATTGGGAAACTTTATGTCCTTGTTCCATCAGACTAACAATATTAAGAAGACGCCTTAACTGTTTATCGTCATAATATCTGGTATTTCCTTCAGAACGCTCGGGCTTTAAAGCATCATATCTCTGCTCCCATATTCTGATTGTATGGGGTTTGATTCCTGAAAATTGAGCTAATTGAGAGATGGAAAATAAATTCATTGTTTAAATTTAAATCAAAAAATTTAAACAAAATCATCTAACACAGTAATATTACAATTAAATGAAATTTAGAACGACTACAAGAAACGAAAGGATTACTTAATTTTCTTCCAGTACTCCTCAACAATCATTCCATTTGGCAAAACACCATTTATGATTAGTTTGTCCTGATCTATCACAAATTTATAAGCAATAGTTACATCTGTATTCTGTGAAGGACGGCTACTAAACTTGCTGGTAATCAGAACACTATCTCCCTTGATTTCATAAATACCTGAATTATATAATTCAGGAGGATTATTCCCTTCCAGCATAAAAGCTTCATAGGTATCTGAAGCATAGGTTCTTTGCATTTGAAATTCATCAGAAGCTTTCTGGGATCTGCCATTATAAATACCCCCATCATACTGCCATGTTCCCTTGAGGGGGCCAGTGCTGCATGACGAAATTAAAACCAGACATAACAAAGCAGACGAAATATTTAATAGTTTTTTCATGGTAATAATTTAATCAGGTAAGCCAATCAATGTCTTTTTTTAGCATTTTAAGAGTCTTTTCTTCCTCAGAGCCTTCTTTTGCAGTAAAATCATATACCCAATTAGCCTGAGGAGGCAGACTCATCAAAATAGATTCAATTCTTCCATTGGTTTCCAGACCGAACCTGGTTCCAGCGTCATAAACCAGATTAAATTCCACGTATCGGCTCCGGCGCTGGAATTGCCAGAGTTTTTGTTCTTCGGTAAATGATTTGCTTCTGTTTCTCTGAATAAGTTCAGTATAAGCCGGCAGAAAAGTCCTGCCAACTGCCTTAGAGAATTCGAAAATATCTTCCCATTCGAGCCCCGTTGACTGAGGAGTTAAACGGTCATAAAAAATACCTCCAACACCTCTGGTCTCATGGCGGTGTTTAATATAAAAATAATCATCAGCCCACTTTTTAAACTTATTATAAAACTCAGATTGAAACTGGTCACAGGTTTGTTTTAGTTTGGCATGAAAAAAACGCGCGTCTTCTTCAATCACATAATGCGGAGTCAGGTCAATTCCGCCCCCAAACCATCTCAAATCCTTTCCTGATTCGCCGGTCATTTCAAAGTAGCGGATATTCATGTGAATAATCGGCACCCAGGGATGATTCGGATGGATGACAATTGACACACCTGTGGCAAAAAAATCATCTTCAGCTACTCCCAAAGCTTTCTTTAAAGTTTCGGGAAGTTTACCATGGACAGCAGAAAAGTTCACACCACCCTTTTCAATGATGCTTCCGCCCTGAATTATACGTGTACGACCGCCACCACCTCCATCCCTTTGCCATAATTCCTCCTGAAATTTAGCTGAACCATCAGTGAGTTCAAGTCCGGAACATATTTCATCCTGAATAAGCTGATAAGCTTCAGCTATCTTCTCTTTCGTAATCATCCCTCAAAAATGATGTTTTTTTAATTAGATTCTGAAAGCAATTCTCAAAATGCTCCATTCGGATCAGCTTATTTCAAGATAATCCAGATCCTTACCAAAGGTTTCCTTAAGCTGATATAAAGCAATTAAAGCTATAGCCAGGGATACAAATCCCACAACTAAAGCACTGTTAATTATACCCAAACTACCTTTTAAAGCTGTAAATGACAGAGTTGCCAAAACCAGAGACCCTCTCACAAAATTGGGTACCGTAGTAGTTACAGTTGCTCTGAGATTTGTTCCAAACTGCTCTGATGCAATCGTAACAAAGGTTGCCCAATATCCGGATGAAAAACCCAGGAATAAAACAAGCCATATAAACTGTTGTGAATTCATACCCTCTGCATTCAGATAAACTACTATGCTAACTCCTGTAAGTAATAGAAAAACAAGCATAACTTTCTTTCTTGAACGCCACATCTGGCTCATAAATCCGGCAACTATATCTCCTATTGCAATACCTATATAACAATACATTATACCGGTTCCTGCTGAAAGTGGTTCTGTCGCATTTAATTCCTTACCAAATTCAGGTGAGAATGTAACGAGCACTCCTACTACAAACCATAGCGGAATTCCAATTAATATACAACTCAGATACTTTTTAAATCGTTTTC
>CAZGCG010000220.1:0-6235 GCA_964524205.1 uncultured Sphingobacterium sp.
TTGATCGAAAACGTAAAGGGTTTGAAAGAGATCGGACTTGGAGATGATACCTACAATGCTCAGCTTGAGATCATCAAGAAAATTTCAACGCACGTAAACTTTATCAGAACTGCAAATTTAGAGATGGTGAATGAGCGCAAAAAGGCAAATAACATTGAAGATATCAGAGATAAGTCTATCGCTTATGATGAAAAAGTAAAATCATACTTTGAACCAATCCGTTATCATGTTGATAAACTGGAACAACTGGTTGATGATACAAAATGGCCTCTTCCTAAATTCAGGGAGCTGTTGTTTATCAAATAGTAGAGAGTATTGAGTACAGAGTATTGAGATTTGAAAATTTTGTACTAAGTTCAAAAAGAGTCCTCCTTGTTGGGGACTCTTTTTATTTATGACCCATTAATATAATACAGAATTAGCAGATTGTTTTTGATTACAAGTATATAACGAATAGTCAAAAACAAAATTTATTGTATTGAGTACTAAATACTCAATACTCAATACTAAATACTCACTACTAAGTACTATTTTTGCATCAATGTCAGATCTAAAATATAACCAGCGGGGCGTTTCTGCCGATAAAGAAGATGTGCATAATGCCATCAAAAATATAGATAAAGGTATTTTCCCAAAGGCTTTTTGCAAGATTATCCCGGATATTCTGGGATCTGATGATGATTACTGCAATATCATGCATGCAGATGGTGCCGGTACAAAATCATCTCTTGCCTATGTTTATTGGAAAGAGACCGGTGATATTTCTGTTTGGAGAGGAATTGCCCAGGATGCAATCATTATGAATCTTGACGACCTGCTTTGTGTTGGGGCGACTGATAATATTTTATTGTCATCAACCATTGGCAGAAATAAAAATCTTGTGCCGGGTGAAGTTATTGCAGAACTGATTAACGGGACTGAAGATATCCTGACTGAATTACGCAAATTAGGAATAGGAATTTATTCAACCGGAGGTGAAACCGCTGATGTTGGGGATATCGTCAGAACAATCATTGTTGATTCTACAGTAACCTGCAGAATGAAAAGATCGGATATTATCTCGAATGATAAGATCCGGAAAGGCGATGTGATAGTTGGACTATCTTCCTATGGCAAAGCCAGTTATGAAACAGAATATAATGGAGGAATGGGATCCAATGGTTTGACCTCGGCAAGACATGATGTTTTTCATAAATACATTGCAGAGAAATATCCTGAAAGTTATGATCCTGCGGTTCCATATGAACTGCTTTTCTCAGGAAACAAAAAACTGACCGATACTATTGAAATTCCCGCGACTGAATTTAATGAACGTTTAAGCCTCAGTGCGGGCAAACTGGTTCTTTCTCCAACCCGAACCTATGCTCCTATCATAAAAAAGATTCTGGATCAATACCGCTCAAAGATTCATGGTATGGTACACTGCAGTGGAGGTGCTCAGACCAAGATACTTCACTTCATCGACAATCTGCATATCATAAAAGATAATATGATGGCTGTTCCACCACTATTTAACTTAATTCAGGAGCAATCAGGAACAGACTGGAAAGAAATGTATAAGGTTTTCAATATGGGTCACCGAATGGAATTCTATGTACCTTCTGAAATCGCCGATGATATCATCAGAATATCAAAAGAATTCAATGTAGATGCACAAATTATCGGCCGTGTTGAGGATTCGGAAAAGAAACAGGTGACTATTCGCTCGGATTATGGGGAATTTACCTATAACTGAATAGGATTATAGGATTATTGGATTGTAGGATTAAAAAGAAGGCTGACAGGTTTTGGAACCCGGTCAGCCTTCTTTCTTAATAGATGCAATTATCAGTTGCCAGGCTGGTAACCGACAATCACTTATTCCGTCTTCTTCATTATCAATTTATCCTTTGGGACAGGTAATTTATTGGTTCTGATATCCATTTC
Organism: uncultured Sphingobacterium sp.; assembly: GCA_964524205.1. Taxonomy (GTDB): domain Bacteria; phylum Bacteroidota; class Bacteroidia; order Sphingobacteriales; family Sphingobacteriaceae; genus Daejeonella. Next base: position 1,927 of record CAZGCG010000220.1, read on the forward strand.
ATTGATGATGTTTTTAGCTCCTCCCAGAACATCGATACACCACAGAACAAAGCGAATATCTACAGATATAGTGCGCTTATATTGCTTATCAAAGGCAATATCTCCGCTCATGGCTTCCCAGTTACCATCAAAGGCAATACCAATCAGCTCTCCGCTCCCATTCAGTACAGGGGATCCTGAATTACCACCTGTAATATCATTATTGCTGATAAAACCCACATTCAGAGTTCCATTTTCTGCATATTGTCCGAAATCGCGTTTGGCATAAGCATCAATTAAAGATTGTGGAAGATCGAATTCATCATCGCCGGGCTGATATTTAGCCATCATCCCATCAATTGTGGTGGTGATGTTATAGGTTATGCCGTCCTTCGGACTGTAGTTCTGAATTTGTCCGTAGCTGATACGCATTGTTGAATTAGCATCAGGATAGATTAAAGCACCTTTGTTTTTTGCCAATAAAGCCTTGAGGTAGAGATTATCCAGACGATTTTTCTCTGTCTGAAACTGACTGTATACTGTACCAAAATTGTTCTTCACATAATCCTGTGGGACTAAATTGAGGGCATATTTATAAGCAGGATCATTTTGAAGCTCTTCCATTGATGGATTACTTAAAAATTTTCTCAGGCTTTCCGGTTCAATCAATTTGCTGTTTTTCCATAAATTGTCAGCATAGTTCTGGAAGGTAGCCTCTGCAGAACCTTTCCAAAAATCTTCGACAATTAGCGTAATGAACTTCGGATGTTGTGATTTAGGAACATCGTTATAAAAGGAACTTAATATCTGGGCAAAGATTTTCTTATCAGCAGTCACATTATAAGTCTTTTGATAGGCATTAACCATATTATTTAAGTTCTGATTTAGCTGTGAAATATATGCTGCATCATCCTTACGGGCATTCATAGACTTGATTGTATTTCCAAGCTGAGATACATTTCTGACCCATGGAGAAGCAAGCAGACCTTCATTAAGATAAGTAAAATGAACTGCATAAGGCTCGAATGCTGAATAAGCATTTTTATATTGAGCCATTAAATTTGCATTTTCAGGTGATGATGAAGCCCATTGGGTGAAATCATTTTCCTGCTTTTGCTTTTCTTCATATATTTTTAATCTCTTTAATTGCTCTGTCTGGCCAATAAAATACTTCCAGTAATTTGCAATATTAGCATAGATTGATGAAAGGGCAAGCCGTGTATCATCACTTTTATCCATCTCTTCTTTCCATGCTTTTAAGCGAATATCGCGCAGTTTAACAATCGTAGGGTTTGTCTTTTCAACAGCCATTTGAACCCCATAAGAGGTCAGATAACGGTCTGTACGGCCAGGAAAACCATAAACCATTGAAAAATCACCATTCTTCACCCCTTTGATAGAAATAGGAAGTGACTTTTTAGGAGTATATGGCTTATTACTGGCAGAATAAGTTGCAGATTTATTATTCTGGTCTGCGTAAACACGAAATACAGAAAAATCCCCGGTTTGGCGTGGCCATTCCCAATTATCGGTATCTCCACCGAATTTACCTATTGATTGTGGTGGGGTACCTACCAAACGGATATCATTAAAACGTTCATAGATAAAAAGCAGGTATTGATTGGCTTTATAAACATCTCTGACATCTGCCTCCCAGGTATTACCTGCAGTAGCCTCAGCACTAATAGTTTTACTGATCTCTGCAATTTTTGCAGCTCTGTCCTTTTCCTCAACACCATTTAAGGCAGCCATTACTTTTGGTGTAACATCTTCCATGCGTACAAGGAAACGTACAAAAAGCCCCTGAATCGGTTTCTCTTCCTGATAAGACTTCGCATAAAATCCATTATCCAGAATATTATTTTCTACGGTTGAATTGGAAGCAACAGCATCGTACCCACAATGATGATTTGTTAAAATCAAACCATTTTTTGACACAATTTCACCGGTACAGAAACCACCGAATGATACAATGGCATCTTTAATACTTGCCTTGTTTACACTATACAAATCTTCAGGGGTTAATTTGAATCCCTGCTTTTTCATTTGATCGTAGTTCTTGCCTATAAGCATGGGCAGCCACATTCCTTCGTCGGCTTTAACCGGATTTCCAAAACCCAGCACAAATGCCAGCAGCAGTGCTACGACATAATTCACTTTTTTCATAAAATGGAATTTAATTAATTGGTTAAGACAAATATACAGCCAAAAGAAATACAATGTGTTAGCATTTTGTTTTTTCAAAAAAAAATCTCCGGATAAAATCCTGAGCTTCTTTTTAATAATTAAATCTCCTATTGGAAATTGTAACGGAATCCAAATTGCATGTAATAAGTAGACGCAAAAGTCTGAGTAGTTCCAAAAGTTGAATCTACAGGCTTATTGTCAAAAGTATTCAACCAGAATGTAGGTCTAACTGTTCCACCTGGTGTCAAAGCTGCTACGTTCTGAGGTACAAGTATACCAGCAGACTTAACAAAATCAAAATTACCCCAACTGCTGTTTAGCATGTTACCAAAGTTCATAATATCCATTGTGAACTGGAAATTATTCTTGCTCTTGCCAAAATTTTTGAAAATTTCCTGTGTAAATCTGATATCGACTTGATTTCTCCAGGGCTGCTTTCCGCCGTTACGCTCAGCATATTTTCCTTTATTTTTCTTCAGATAATCATCCTGCTCTATATAAGCAAAGAACAAATCACTTTGTTGTTGTGCTGTATAGGCAACATTACTTGTTGCTGAAGAAGCAGGACGGGCTGCGAAAGTAATTTCACTTGGGTCTCTTGGTATATAGATCAGGTCATTGGTCTGTCCATCACGGTTAAAGTCAGTAGAATATGTATAAGAGAATCTACCCTGATGTGAACCCTCTAAGAACATTGATACTGAAGTAGCAAGATTTTTGATGTATTCTTTACGGTATGAAATACCAGCAATAACACGATGAGGTACATTAAAGTTTGAATAACTCAATCCCGGATTATTTCCGGTATTTGAATTTTGATTTAAGGACCAGGTATTAAGCAACTGGTCACCATTTCCATCATAAAGAACTTTCTGCTCACTTCTGGTATAGGATACCTGTGCAGAAAAACCTCTGCTAAAAGATTTGTTTAAAGATGCAGTTAGGAACCATGAATGTCCATCCTGGGCATTTGCCAGTACAATAGGATTTAATGCCGCAGTACCAGTTGCACTTGCCTGACCGGTTGGAGTTAATTTGTTTATGAACTTACTGACGTTTGCACTTGGGTACATTGGGCGATTATCAGGATATCCAGACACGTTTAAGGCTGTAGGATCAACAAGATTCACATTGATACCTTTTGCAATGTTCAGGTCTTTATTGTAAATACCTTCAATTGTTCCAACTATTCCCCATGGCAATTTAGCATCTAATGCTAAACTGCTTTTCCATGTTTGAGGAAATTTAAAATCAGGATCAATAGCACTGATTGTTGCCGGAATAGACGTTCCAGCAGCCGGAGGTGTTGCCGGAAGGTATTTCCTGATATCCTGACTGAATGGTCCCGGAGTATTTGCAGTACCATTCCAGTTTTGAGTAAACTGAATTAATCCAGCATCACCCGATTGAGCAACAATCCATACAAAAGGTACTTTGGTAGTGAAAATACCGGTTCCACCTCTCAATTGTAAAGAACGATCGCCTTTTACATCATAATTGAAACCAATTCTTGGTGACAACATGATTCTTTCTTTAGGTAAAACTCCTGTATCCAGTTTTCTGCCTTCAGAAAATGTTAGAGGAGCGATTAAAGGGTGAGTTTTGATCTCGGGTACATCCGGGTAAGTAGGTAATTCAAAGCGTAAACCTGCGGTAATATTAAGTTTCTCTCCTACACGGAAATTATCCTGAAAATAGGCTGAATACTGCTGGAATTTAAAGGTTGGGAAAGCCTGAGCATAACCCGGTGACAGTGAATACGTGATTGCATAGTCATTTGGCTTTGCACCATTCACAAAATCATCCCATGAATTGAACCGGTATGCACCTGTTCCGAAACGCTGGAATCCATTTTTAGTGGTACTGAAGTCCATCTGTAAACCAAGAGTTAATTCATGATTACCTAAACTCATGGTCAGGTTATCTGTGAAGCTGTAGGTTTGAACATCTCTTAAGTTTCCATAAGTGAATGGCTCATATCCAAAAGTTGTGAAAGCCGTTCCATCTTTCATGATATCAACCAAAGGAAAAACATCACTTTCTGAGCCTCTTGGATCATTCTGGTGTGTAAAACTTCCTCTCAGGGTATTTGAAAGTTTGGAACCAAATGAAGAGTTCAACTCCGCAGCCAATGAGTATTGAT
>CAZGCG010000221.1:0-6177 GCA_964524205.1 uncultured Sphingobacterium sp.
GCACAATAAGCCAGGAATGACCAGAAATAATGATTGGTTGGATAAGTCGCCATATCATACATTCCCATACCCGCAGCTACCAGTGGAACGTTATCAACAATGGATGACAAGAGCCCGATAGAAATCACAATTACATCCAGGTTGCCAATTTGAGCATCCATCCACTGCGCCAGTCCCTGTAACTGATGAGTAGATTCCAGTGCTGAAATAGCTACCAGAATTCCAAGGAAAAATAACACACTGGGTACATCCGCCTTTCTTAATGCCTGTATAACCGAATAAGCATCCTTATCCGCATCATTTTTATTCTTGTGTATAAATTCAGTCACTATCCAAAGTATTGCCAATCCGAATAACATCCCCATAAATGGCGGAAGATGGGTTATGGTTTTAAAAAAGGGAACAAATACCAGAGCTCCAATCCCTAAAGTCAAAACAAATCTTCTTTCAAATGCTGTGGTCTTTTCTGTATGAGTACTTTCTACAATATCCGGTTTAGTTACATTTCCCTTCATTGAAAATGATAGAAATATAAGGGGAACAATCAAACACACCAGACTCGGTAAAAATAAATGGAGTATAAGATTACCCGAAGTTATCTGCCCACCGATCCATAACATGGTGGTAGTAACGTCCCCGATTGGTGACCATGCTCCACCTGCATTGGCAGCCAATACAACCATACTGACAAAAAACATTCTGGTCTTTTTTTCACTGATCAACTTTCTCAAGAGAGAAACCATTACGATAGTTGTAGTCAGGTTATCCAGTACCGAAGAGAGGAAAAACGTAATGATACTAATGATCCATAATAATTTTAGCTGATCAGAAGTTTTAATTTTAGCTGTTATTACATCAAATCCATCATGGGCATCGATCAATTCTACTATGGTCATTGCCCCCAATAAAAAGAACAATATCCCGGATATTTGACCTAAATGCTCATATAGTTCTGCTGAAACCAGCCCAGTGTCTGTCCCGCTCATGATATAAACAACCCAGCAGAGAACCCCTGTTAGTAAAGCACTTGCTGTTTTGTTTGTCCTGATGGGATGCTCAAATGCGATTGCAGCATACCCAATGATAAAGATTGTGGTAATCAGTAATTCCATGACATGAATTTTAATTAAAATTTCTAACTGTCTAAAAATTTGACACTACAATGTACAGAACTCAAGCCTTACATCAAACAAGAAAATGTTGTTTTTAATAAAGGTTTGAATTGCAAAATACAGGGTATCAATTTTTTACAGAAAGGAGTTAAAGCCCTGTGAATCAGCCTATGAAATCACTGAATTGTTACTATCAAAAAGCTGTTAAAAGCAGTATTATAAGATTAGAATATTAGAAATAAACACAGCTATGAACTGAAAACTAAAACGACTCTAAGGACGGATTGACCTGACAAATTCAGGAATTCTTTTCATCGCATTTTCAGTATCCAAAAACTTCACAAAAGCACTACCGACAATAGCCCCACGGGTATATTCAGCCGCTTTATTAAAACTCTTTACATCAGAAATACCAAATCCTATCATCGTAGGATTTTTAAGTTTCATGTCCCTTATCCGTGAAAAGTAAGCATCCGCTTCATTTGACACTGTCAGATTTTTACCTGTAGTGGAAGATGAAGACAAGAGGTAAATAAATCCATTACTGAGTTCATCTATTTTACGGATCCGTTCTTCTGAAGTCTGTGGTGTTACCAGAAATATATTGCTCAGATTGTTTTTAATAAAATTGTCCTTGTACAGGTTTTCATATTCATACATCGGAAGATCAGGCACAATCACCCCATCCACACCAACCGCTGCACATGAATCACAAAAATTCGCAACACCATATTGCAAAACCGGATTAACATAGCCCATTAATAAAACCGGGATAGACACGCGCTTACGCAGATCTTTAAGCTGCTGAAAAAGAACTTTCAGATTCATCCCATTCTGAAGAGCAATATGGGAACTATTCTGAATAACCGGCCCATCTGCCAGGGGATCTGAATATGGAAATCCAATTTCAATAAAATCTGCTCCTGCTTTTTCTACTGCTTCGGCAATATCCAGAGTACTGTCCAAATTGGGATACCCTGCAGTAAAGTATATTGATAAAAGCGGTTCCTTTTTGTTTTGAAATAAATTATTTAGTCTGTTCATGAGTATTCTGGTATAGGAATACCGGATTATTCCTCCGGCAAGGCAAGTGGTAATTAAAACTATAAATTAAAGTATTTCATGTAGGTATCCAGATCCTTATCTCCGCGACCTGAAAGACAGATCACAACAGACTCATTTCCGGTAAACACCATCTTTTCCAGATGTGCAATTGCATGCGCACTTTCAATCGCAGGGATGATTCCTTCAAGTTCAGCACAAAGTCTACCAGCGATCATCGCCTCTTCATCAGTAACACTCACATACTCGCCACGGTTTTCCTTAAATAAATGGGCGTGCTGGGGTCCGATACCCGGATAATCAAGTCCGGCGGAAATAGAATAAGGTTCTACAACCTGCCCGTCTTCTGTCTGCATTAACAGCGAGCGGCTACCATGCAATACACCCTCTTTACCCAATGCAGTTGTTGCAGCAGATTCCCCACTATTTACACCCAATCCAGCGGCTTCCACTGCGATCAGTCTAACATCTTCATCATCCAGAAAATGATAGAACATACCCATCGCATTGCTGCCTCCTCCTACACAAGCCATCACAATATCCGGATTTTCAGATCCAGTACGCTCCTTAAGCTGAATTTTAGTTTCCTCAGAAATGATAGATTGAAAACGGGAAACCATGTCGGGATAAGGGTGCGGACCTACCACAGATCCAATGATATAATGCGTATCCACAGGATTATTAATCCAGTCGCGCATCGCTTCATTCGTAGCATCTTTCAGAGTCTTACTTCCTGAAGTAGCAGGAACAACTGTTGCACCCATCATCTTCATTCTGGCCACATTCGGCGCTTGCCGGGCAATATCGACCTCTCCCATATAAACCACACATTTCAAACCCTTTAAAGCACACACTGTTGCAGTTGCAACACCATGCTGACCAGCTCCGGTTTCTGCAATAATCCTCTTTTTACCAAGCCGTTCGGCAAGCAGAATCTGCCCGATCGTATTATTGATCTTATGTGCACCTGTATGATTTAAATCCTCCCTTTTAAGATAGATTGTAGTTCCATACTTTGCAGATAAACGCTCAGCATGAAATAATGGTGAAGGCCTGCCCACATAATCCCTCAACAGCATTTGGAATTCATCCTGAAAACCAGGTTCATAAATGATATCAAGATATCGCTTGCGAAGTTCTTCTACGTTCGGATAAAGCATTTCGGGTATGTACGCTCCGCCAAAGTCGCCGAAGTAACCCTCATTGTTCACACCCCATTTTACCGAACTCTTTATAAATTCTCTGTTCATATGCTATAATTATTCCTTTTCAGGATATTTTGCCTGCCCTGATTAATTGAAAGACAGATCTTAAACTTTCTATATTCTTTAAGCCTGGCTCTGTTTCAAACCTGCTGTTCAGATCCAGGGCATAGATTTTATTTGTTGCTAAATTAAATAAGTCGTCAATATTCTCAGGACTTAAACCTCCGCTTAGAAAAAATTGCTTTTCTCCATCATACTGATCCAAAATAGTCCAGTCGAATGCAATACCTGAACCGCCATGTTCTGAAGTTTTGGTGTCAAATAAAAAATAATCTACTACATCATTATATGGTTCGAGGATCGAAAAATCAAAGCCGGGATAAATTCCGAAAGCCTTGATCAATTCAATATGCTTATCAGACCTGACTTCATTAAGTCTGGCCCTCAAAGCATTGCAGTATTCAGGCGATTCTGCACCATGAAGCTGCACTGCACTTAAACCGAAATCGACTACCTTTTTAATAATATCTTCCTCGCATTCATCGACAAAAACTCCGGTCAGACTGACCGTAGCGGGTAATGCAGCGAGTATACTTTTATCCGGGTCTGCAACATAACGTTTCGATTCAGGATAAAAAATCAAACCCATATAATCAGGTCCTAATTCAGCCAGACTAAGTATATTTTGCGGATCCCTCATTCCGCAAACCTTAATTTTCATGACAACAAACGATTAAAACTCCTTAATGCCATTCCACTATTCAAAGATTCTTCAGCCTCATAAAAGCAATCTGCGAATGATTTTTCAGGTTTTATTGTGCGGATGGCTACCGCTGCATTACAAAGAACCACATTGTTTTGTTCTGTGCTACCATCCCCATCAAGCACCGCTTTAAAAATCTCTGCTGATTCCTGAACTGTACTTCCTCCACCGATCTTCGAGGGATCAATTCTTTCAAAACCCATATCAGAAATTGAATGAATTTGCTCACCTGCAGGAGAAAAGGTTTTAAAATCGCAGGTTAATGAAATTTCATCATAACCTTCCAGGGCATGCACTATTGTATAACCGTTATTCGATTTCTGATAGAGATAGGCATACAAACGAGCAAGTTCGAGGCTAAAAACCCCAACCATCTGATATTTTGGTCGCGCAGGATTTACCAATGGTCCAAGCATATTAAAGAAGGTTTTAATACCCAGTTCTTTACGGATAGGTGCAACTGTTTTCATTGCTGCATGAAAAAGCGGAGCATGTAAAAAGCAAATCCCTGCATCATCCAGGCTCTTTTTCAGGTGATCAATATCGTTTCTGAATTTATAACCCAGATATTCCATCACATTGGAGGAGCCACATCCGGAAGAAACTCCATAATTTCCATGCTTAGACACCTTATATCCGGCACCTGCCACCACAAAAGAAGCCAGAGTGGAAATATTAAACGTGTCCTTACCATCACCACCTGTACCGCATAGATCAATAAGTTCGTAATCACTCAGATCTGTTTTGAGGCATAGTTCAAGCATCCCATCCCGAAAGCCTTCAAGTTCTTCAACAGTAATGCTGCGCATACAATAGGCAGCCATAAATGCTGCCATTTGAGAAGCATTGTACTTCCCGAGTGTAATATTTGTGAGTATTTCCTTCGACTCTTCACGGCTGAAGGTTTTGTGTTCAAATAGGTGATTGAGTATTTTCTTCATAGATGTATCAGGTATTCGAATTCATTTCGGGCATTCAATTTTACTATTCTTATTTTAAATTTTTGCAAATCCAATCGAATTTCACAAAAAAAGGGTTGCCTTGTGGCAACCCTTAGTTAAATAATTCTTTTATATATAAAATTACATACCTCCAGCGATTGCCAAATGTTCTTCCATTTGCCACCACCAGATCGTATATATTGTATTCTTGTTCATCTTCATAACAAAGATGAATAAACTTTTCCTTAGCACCAAAACTTTAAAGTATTTTTAACGATATGAAAGCAACCAGAAGATCAAGAAGATTACTGCAAACTAAAATCTATCTCGGCAGAGCAGTTCTTATTCTATTGGGAGTCGGACTTGCATCATTCGGATTAAAAGGTTTTCTGCTTCCAAATCATTTTATTGACGGGGGAATTACCGGTATTTCGCTCTTAACCTATCAGCTAACGGGAATACCGGTATCAATCTGGATCATCGCTTTCAATGCTCCATTTATTTTTATGGGTGCAAAACAGATCAGCAAAAATTTCGCAATTAAAACCACCTTTGCAATACTTGCACTGGCTGGGGTAATATATTTTATCGATTTCCCGGTAATTACCGATGATAAATTACTGATATCCATCTTTGGAGGCTTCTTTCTGGGATCCGGGATCGGGCTTGCGATCAGAGGAGGTTGCGTTATTGATGGAACAGAGATCCTTGCCGTTTATATCAACCGGAAAAGTATTCTAAGCATGGGGGATATCATTTTGTTAATCAACGTTCTGATCTTCATTGTTGCCGCTTTCATTCTGAACATCGAAACAGCTTTATACTCCATTCTCACCTATTTATCCGCATCCAAGACCGTTGATTTTATCATCCAGGGAATTGAAGAATACACCGGTGTAACCATAATTTCATCCAAAAGTGCTCAGATACGTGAGGCAATAACCAAAAAATTAGGTCGTGGGGTAACTATTTATAAAGGAGAAAGGGGCCTCGAACATTCTCAGTTCAAAAATAAAGATATCGACATCATCTTTACAGTAGTTACACGACTGGAAGTCTCCAAATTAAAGGAAGAAATTGAGCTGATTGATCAC
>CAZGCG010000222.1:0-6150 GCA_964524205.1 uncultured Sphingobacterium sp.
TCTGAGCCAGAGAAAGGGCTTCTCTTTTCTTCAGATCTTCATAGCCCTCATCTGTAAACGGAAAATGAATAGATGGAACACTCACCCTTGGCCAGTCAAAATGTGCAAACCATTTAGTTTTATCCGGAATGGTATTGGTTAAACTCATGGTATAACCGGTTCGGCCGTGAAATGCCTTTTCAAAATGAAGTACCTTATGCCCACGTTCCCTGGTATAGCCCTTCTGAAAATTTTTCTGAACTTTCCAGTCCATAGCCACCTTAAGAGCATTCTCTATCGCAAGTCCGCCACCAGCTATGAAAAAAGCATGGGGCAGATAATCCGGAATACCAACCCGGGAGAAAGTTTTAACAAACTGAGCGTATTGGGTAGTATAGATATCTGAGTTGGAAGGATTGGTTAATGCAGCCAGCATCAGATTTTTTTTAAACTCTTCATCATTTACCATTTTGGGATGATTGTAGCCCAAAGGAACTGATGCGAAACAGGTAAAAAAGTCTAATAATGTGCGCTCATATTTGGCATCGTAGATATAAACACCATTGCTTTTCTCCATGTCGAAAGTAAGATTGTAGCCATCGGCGAGGATATGTTTGCTGAGTGTTTCCTGAACTTTTTCTGGCGAAACTGATAGTTTATACATAATGGTTAGGATATACTCAAAATTACTAAAATGTGCTTGAATGAGCAAATTCAGCGGTTTTGCAAAGTTTTTTTCGAAAAATAGGTTTAAACTGTTTAAAGCTATTTTTTCAGGAGATGTTTTTTACAGTAAATATTTTGACCCTGAAAAATCGATGTAAACAGGAGAGGATTCTGCCTGAAATTGGATAATCAGAATTTAAATCTGTCTGCCATTCCCAGTATCCCGGTAATTCCTCCGGTATGTACCGCAAGTATCCGTGATCCCCTGGCAAAATAATCTTTTGAGATCAGATCATAGATTGCAAAGAATAGCTTTCCGGTATAGACCGGGTCGATTAGTATTCCTGTAGAACTGGTAAAATCTTTAATAAAGTTCAGCAGTTCATCACTCGTTTTTGCATACCCTCCAAAGTGATACTCTGAGTGAAATTCATAGGACGCTCCATTACTCAGCTTATTGATCTCTTGTTTCAGGAAATCTGCCCCTTTCAGTACAGGAACAATATGCATTTTTGTTGCCAGAGATTTTCTGTTTATACCTGAAAGAATGCCGGCAGCGGTAGTGCCGGTTCCTGCTGCGCAAAAGAGATGGTCATAGGCTTCAGTAAGTTCATCAAGAAGTTCTGAGCAGCCTGTTGCGGCCAAAGGTCCTGATCCGCCTTCATCAATAAAAAAAGCCTCCGGGTCATTATCGAATTGTACTTTAAACAGAGCAGGCTTATCACGGTAACTTTCACGGTCTGCAAAGATCAGTTGCATTCCGAAAAGTCTGCATAATAAAAGAGTCTCATTTTCTACATTTTCGCCACGCACAATTCCTGTGCTGCTAAAGCCGAATTTTGCGGCTGCGCAGGAGGTGGCAAGCAGGTGGTTGGAATGGGCTCCGCCAAAGGTGACAAGATGCTTTTTCTGCAGTTTTTTGGCCTCCAGAAGTATATATTTAAGCTTACGCCATTTATTTCCTGAGATAAAGGGATGAATCATGTCATCCCTTTTTATGTATAATTGAACTCCCTTTGAGCTGAAGAGCGTATTAAATATTTCTTCAACCGGACTGTAAATTGGAAGATCGATCATCAGGGATTATTGAATCTATTTTCCTAAGCCAAATCCAATACCACCGTTAAATGAGTTATATTCAGCCATACTATATGAGCCGTAAATCCTGAAAAAAGCAAGGTTTAACTGAAAACCAATATTCGTTCTGAATCCGCTGATATCAGTTTGCTTAATATTTATTGGGTCGGTAAAAACAGTATAGGTTCTCTGTCCCAGCGGGGTTACTCCATCAATTATTGGATAATTACCTTTCATCCCAGCATCGGTCTTTGCCGAATTATGACCCACACTTATAAATGGGGTAAAGAGCAGGATTCTTTTTGAAAAAATTAATTCAGTATTGATACCTGAAAATTTGGCTTCTACTCTTTGGTTTGAGAAATTACTGGGTTGAGTTGCTGAAGATGGTATAGCATTGGCAGGTGCCGGTACATTTAGTGGTACCTCATAAGTAAATTGTGTGTATCCCGCAGCCACAGCGATATCTAATGGAAGAATTTTGTCAGCCATTCCTGAAATTAAAGGAATCAACTCAACTTTGAGGCCTCCTCCAAACATTCCGATAGATCCGAATTCGCTGCCAAGCTTGACAGTTGGCATTGCTCTGACACTTAATTCAATGCCTCTGGATAGTCCGATTGATCCTTGCAATTGAGGAGCCGGAATTAGTCCGACACCAGTACCTCCCGGCAATGTGAATGATTCTAATGCCTGATTATTATTATCATATACAGTTAGCCTGGTGCTATTGTCTTTCGAACCCGAGAGTGTGGGAGCCAATGTTTGTGCCGGATTAGTAGGTCTTACATTGTTAGATAAACCAATTTTGGTCACGTCAAAGCTCTCATCCGGTTGGGGGACTACTGCGCCTGTTATGCCGAAGCGAAGATCAAACCTCAGGAGATTTTTCGAGTGAGCGGTATTATTCCATCCGGAATTTAATCCGACACCCAAGCCTTTAAAAAGGGGTTTTAGGTAAGCCTGAGCCAGTTTTGTAGCATCCGCAGGACTCGATTTTATGAGGCCGGATACATCACTTTGAGAATATACGATGCCTGGTAGTGCTAGTAATAGACCTATAATAGCGAGGCGATAGTGTAAATAATTTTTCATAAACAGAATATTTTGTTTTCGGTATAAAGTTAAGGTCTTTTGTTTAAAACTGCTCTTAAATAGATGTTAATTCAAGATTTAACAGGAAATTAAATATCCGGGAATATGGATGAAGGTTTATGCCGCGTTTTCCCTCCAAAGATTTAATTTTGCAGCATGATAGAGGATAATCAGGAATTAGAGGAGCAGGACCTGTATGAACACCTGCGAATCGTTGTGGATAAGGGTCAGTCATTATTGCGACTGGATAAATTCCTGATTATTCGTACAGAGAATACCTCCCGAAACCGGATCCAGAATGCCATCGATGCCGGTAATGTTTTGGTGAATGATAAAGTTGTAAAGGCCAGCTATAAAGTAAAGCCACTCGATGTTATTTCGATGGTTTTACCTCATCCGCCCCGCGATACAGAAGTTTACCCTGAAAATATACCTATAGACATCATTTATGAAGATGATGACGTCATTATGGTGAATAAGGCTGCCGGAATGGTTGTTCATCCCGGTTTCAATAATTATACCGGTACTCTGGTTAATGCACTGGTGTACCATGCTCAGCAATTACCGCAAATGCCCGGAAATGAAGGCAGGCCCGGTTTGGTGCATCGTATTGATAAGGACACTTCCGGTCTGTTGCTGGTGAGCAAGAATGAATGGGCGATCACTTTTCTCGCCAAACAGTTCTTTGATCATAACATTACCCGCAAATACCGGGCTCTTGTTTGGGGAGACCTGACCGAAGACGGGACAATTAAGGGTTATATTGGCCGTAGTGTCAAAGACCGGAAAGTGATGGCGGTGTATGATGATGAAGAAAAGGGAAAATGGTCGGTTACCCATTATAAAGTTCTGGAGCGCTTCAATTATGTTACACTTATAGAATGCGAGCTGGAAACCGGCCGGACACATCAGATCAGAGCACATATGAAACATATTGGTCATCCTTTGTTTAATGACAGTGCCTATGGCGGCGACCGGATTTTAAAGGGTACTATTTTTAATAAATACCGGCAGTTTGTTGAAAATTGTTTTGAAATAATGCCCAGACAGGCCCTTCATGCTAAGTCTTTAGGCTTTATTCATCCTACCACCCGAAAATTTGTTCACTTTGAAACAGATCTACCAGCTGATTTTACTGCAGTGCTTGAGAAGTGGCGTAATTACATTAAGGAATAAATATGAGTGTCGAGTATATTAATTTTAACGGAAGTATTCTTCCTGCTGATCAACTGATATTTAAAGCAAATAATCGTGGTTTTCGCTATGGGGATGGGCTTTTTGAATCAATGCGATACATGAAGGGGAAATTGAAGTTTCCCGAAATGCATATCGACCGCATTCAAAAGGGTATGAAACTGCTCAGATTTGATAATTGTTCTTTAATCGATACCTGGTTTCTTCGTGAGAAGGTTGAGGAGCTGGTAAGAAGAAACAGGGCAGGTGCTGATGCCAGAGTCAGATTAACGGTTTTTCGTGATTCACAGGGTTTATACAGCCCTGTTTCGAATAAATTTGGCTATGTTCTTGAAATTCAGAAATTGGATGAAAGTCAGTATGTTTTGAATAAAAAGGGGCTCATCATTGATGTATATGATGAAATTCCAAAACCAGTTAATGCACTTTCTAATCTAAAGACCTGTAATGCGATGATCTATGTGCTGGCTGGCATTTATAAGAACCAGAATGCTCTTGATGAGGTGCTTATACTGAATCACCATGGTTTTCTTTGTGAATCCATGAGCAGTAATGTGTTTGTTGTTTACGACCGGAAATTATACACTCCGGCACTGAATGAAGGTTGCATAGCAGGGGTAATGCGTCAGGTAGTGATGCGACTTGCCAAAGAGAATAATATAGAACTTATTGAGGCACAGATCAATCCGGATATTTTAAATGAAGCTGATGAGGTATTTTTAACTAATGCTGCTAAGGGGATTCAGTGGGTAATGGGATATAATAACAAGCGGTATTTTAATGAGGTTTCCAGGTTTCTGAGTGAGAAGTTGAATTTGGTTTGAGAGGGAATAGGGACCCGATAGCTATCGGGTAGGGAATGGGAAATAGGAAATAGGGAATGGGGAATGGGAAATAGGGAATAGGGACCCGATAGCTATCGGGTTGGGAATAGGAAATGGGGAATAAAGAATAGAATTCGAGGGGCTAATAGTTACAGCCTGACTCCTCTTAAAAATTCATCGACTTTCATTCGCTTTTTACCTTCTAATTGTAATTCTAAGACAGAAATAAAGCCGTCGCGGCAGGCAAATTTGAGATAGGATTTATTATCAGTCAAAACACTTCCCGGCTTATCTTTCACCGGGATTTCTTCAAATCCGGCACTGAATATTTTCAGTGTTTTTTCCTGTAAGGTGCTGTATGCAGTAGGATAGGGACTTAATCCCCGAATCAGATTAAACACCTCTTTGACTGGGCGATCCCAGTTGATCTCACAATCTTCCCTAAAAATCTTTGGAGCTTTTTTAAGCTCACTTTCCTGAAGTGTGTGCTGAGGAATCTCAGTATACTTCCCGGCTTCTATTGCTTTAAGTGTTTTTACCAGTAATCCGGCACCAATTTCCATTAGTTTATCATGCAGCTCGCCGGCTGTATGATCATCTTCAATGTCAACTTCTTCTGCAAATAAAAGATCACCTGTATCGATTTCCTGTTTCAGAAAAAATGTGCTTACACCGCTTCGCTTTTCTCCGTTAATGATTGCCCAGTTTATTGGTGCGGCGCCACGGTATTGGGGCAGGAGGGATGCATGTAAGTTAATTGTACCTTTTGGAGGCATATTCCATACCAATTCTGGTAACATTCTGAAGGCTACAACTACTTGTATATCAGCATCTAATAATTTTAGCTCCTTGAGAAAATTGGGGTCTTTTAATTTTACCGGCTGAAGAACCTTCAATCCCTTATCAACCGCAAATCTTTTTACTGCAGATTCACTGATCTTTTGTCCCCTCCCTGCCGGTTTATCAGGTGCAGTAATAACCCCCACTATATCAAAATCAGCATCCAAAAGGGCACTTAAGGAGGCTACAGCAAAATCGGGGGTGCCCATGAAAACGATTTTCATAATTATTTAATTAGTTGACAATTGACAGTTGACAATTGAGAGTGGAGAATGGAAAGTTGAGAATGAGAAATAGTATTCATTTGACATTTAGTAGAATTTACTGACAACTGGTAACAGACAACTGATAACAATTAATTGATAGTTGAGAATCGATAGCTATCGGGTTGAGAAATAGTATTCATTTGACATTTAGTACAATTTACTGACAACAGGTAACAGACAACTGACAACAATTAATCTATTCATACAAT
>CAZGCG010000223.1:0-6133 GCA_964524205.1 uncultured Sphingobacterium sp.
TAAAAAGTTCAATTATAATTAAAATTTACTAAAATTGCCGACTTATATTATTTGAACAAAATAAAATCCCATTCAATGAATCAAGAAATTCCACTAATTACGAATGATGCAGTTGTTTTAGGGATTTTAATGAGCATTCTGGGATTAGTGTTCTGGTCTTCTCAAAGTAGTCTGACATTCTTTAAAAAACTTTATTCGGTTATTCCTCCAATATTGCTTTGCTATTTTCTGCCTGGTCTCTTAAATTCTGCGGGTATTATTTCCGGTACTTCATCCGGATTATATGCAATGGCTTCCCGGTATCTTTTGCCGGCCAGTCTGGTTTTATTTACTCTGAGCCTTGATCTTAATGAAATCTGGAAATTGAGAAAGAAAGCCGGGTTGATGTTTATCACAGCTTCATTCAGTATTATAATTGGCGGACCATTAGCTGTGCTGATTGTATCTTTATTTGCACCTGAAATAGTTGGTGGAGAAGGAGCGGATGCCGTTTGGAGAGGATTGAGTACCGTTGCCGGTACCTGGATTGGTGGTGGAGCGAACCAGGCCGCCATGTTTGAAATATTTAAGCCGAGTACAGACCTTTTTTCAGCAATGGTAGCTTTGGATGTATTTGTTAGTTATGCATGGATGGCACTCCTGTTATATGGAGCAGGAAAGAATAATAAGATCAACCAATTTTTAAAAGCCGATGATCAGTCGGTAACTGAAATAAAGGATAAGATTGAAGCCTATCAATTAAGTATCATGAGGATTCCTACGATGGAAGATATTCTTATGATTCTTGGAATCGGATTTGGCGTTACCGGTATTGCTCATCTTGGAGCTGATACAATTGCACCATGGGTTACGATTAATGCGCCTTATCTGAGTACTTTCAGCCTTACATCTGGTTTTTTCTGGCTTGTTATCATTGCAACTACCCTGGGAATGATATTATCTTTTACAAAGATGAGAAATCTGGAAGGAGCAGGAGCATCCCGGATAGGGAGTGTTCTCTTATATGTTCTGATTGCTACTATTGGGATGCAAATGAATGTGATGGCCATTTTCAGGAATCCTGGAATTCTGCTCATTGGTTTGGTCTGGATATTGATTCATGCAATTATTTTATTCATTGTAGCCAAAATCACAAAGACACCTTTCTTTTTTGCAGCGGTTGGCAGTATGGCTAATATTGGCGGACCGGCATCAGCTCCGGTAATAGCCAGTGCCTTTCATCCTTCCCTGGCACCGGTAGGGGTATTGCTTGCTGTTTTCGGATATGTAATTGGTACTTACGGGGCTTATGTTTGCGGATTGATGATGCAGGCGGTATCGCCCTAGTTATTTGTTACCTGTTATCTTTTA
Organism: uncultured Sphingobacterium sp.; assembly: GCA_964524205.1. GTDB lineage: Bacteria > Bacteroidota > Bacteroidia > Sphingobacteriales > Sphingobacteriaceae > Daejeonella. The sequence goes on from CAZGCG010000223.1 coordinate 1,351, forward strand.
CCTGTTACCTGGTGAGTGTTATGAGTTTAATTGTCAACCCGATAGCTATCGGGTGTCAACTATCAATTGTCAATTACCCTTCATTTTCTTCGGATTCTTGAAATTATTATCCTGATCTGTTGGCGTATTTTTGAGTTCCAGATCCTGTACAAATTTCCATCTGCCGTTTACAAGGCGGTAGCCATCATATGAAAAATCAGGACCATAGAGTTCAAATCTTCCCTTTAATTTGGGATCGGGAGGGGCAAGGTGGTCGAACACTACTGTACTTATGGATGGCTCGTAGTTCAAAACCATGGATGCGCGACGGTCATATTCAAAGATCGCCCTTTTCTTAGTGGGTTGCTCTTTGTCACCGTCGAATACAGGCATCCCAAAATAGGCTTTACCATCTTTGAAATACAGGATTTCCATTACTTTTTTTGTTGATCTGACTGTATTGCCTTTCCAGCCAAGTAATACATAATAGGGAGTTTGAACATTATTCAGAACAGATATAATTCGGTAATACTGAGCGCCATACCACTTATCAGGTGTAGTGATAGTATCAGCGCTGTTCTTTATAGCGGGGGTATAATCAACCAGCGGGAACATTTGCAGCTTACCATCAGGGTTATTCATCTGGATAGTTCCATAGTAACGGTAGCTACCGTCATTATTCATCACATGCCAGCTAAAGATCCTGAATCTTTTGTCGGGTGATGACTGAATTGAAATTGTCTTTAGTGAATCGAAAGAGAAATTGAAAGAATAGGGTGTTTTTAAGGTGTTAACTAAGGTTTTAATGAATTTGTAGTTGGCATTGTAGCGTTCAGGTTCAATGCTGTCATTGATCATTTTATAACTTAGAATCTGAAGACTATCCTGGAAATTCAGCATAGTCTGTTTGTTTTTATTACTGTCGGAATGCTGAGCTTCAGCATTTCCAGAAGTAAAGATTAACAATCCGAAAATTATAAAAAGATGTCTCATGACCAATTACTGCATGTTTTCAATGATGATCGCACTTGCTCCACCGCCGCCGTTACAGATGCCGGCAACACCAATCTTTCCGCCATTCTGCTGAAGAACATTCAGTAAGGTGACTACTATCCGGGCACCTGATGCTCCAAGAGGATGTCCCATTGAAACGGCACCTCCATTTACGTTAACTTTGGCCGGATCAAGTTCAAGAATTCGGTTGTTTGCTACTGAAACCACAGAAAATGCTTCATTGATCTCGTAAAAATCTACTTCTGAAGCTTTGATTCCGGCACGCCCCAAAGCTTTGGGAATGGCTTTTGACGGTGTGGTTGTAAACCATTCAGGAGCCTGCTGGGCATCTGCGTAGGATATAATTCTGGCTAAGGGTTTAAGGCCTAATTCATCAGCCTTTGCTTTACTCATGAGTACGAGTGCTGCTGCACCATCGTTTAAAGTGGAAGCGTTTGCAGCTGTTACGGTACCATCCTTTTTAAAAACAGGTTTTAGCGAAGGAATTTTATCAAATTTAACTGCATTGATCTCTTCATCATGTTCAATCAAGGTTATTTCTCCTTTTTTGTCCTTTATTTCAACTGGTACGATCTCATTTTTAAATTTACCGTTTGCCTGTGCTGATTGTGATCGTTTATAGGATTCTATTGCAAATGCATCCTGATCTTCACGGCTGATATTACATTCTGTAGCGCAAAGTTCTGCTGCAGACCCCATGTGATAATCATTGTAAACATCCCATAAACCGTCTTTTACGAGTCCGTCAATGATCTGTCCGTTGCCCAGACGATAGCCATTTCTGGCCTTATCCAGATAATAGGGTACATTGCTCATGCTTTCCATGCCACCGGCAATAATAATATCATTTTCTCCCAGTGCGATACTCTGTGCAGCTATCATAATTGCCTTGGTTCCTGATGCACATACTTTGTTGATTGTGGTTGCAGGGATATCAGGTAAGCCTGCAAATTTTGCTGCCTGGGTAGCAGGCGCTTGTCCGAGATTGGCCGATAAAACATTCCCCATAAATACTTCCTGCACCTGATCAGCTTTGATACCAGCACGTTCAACCGCAGCTTTGATTGCGGAAGCACCCAGGGCGCTTGCGGAAAGACTTGAAAGCGAGCCTCCGAAACTCCCTATAGGAGTTCTTACTGCAGAGATGATATATACTTCATTCATTTTTATCTTGTTTTGGTTAGCATGCGCAAGTTAAGAAATTAAGGTCAACAGAATAGAAACACATAATTATTGCTATGCCTGGATGTTCTATTTAAATTCCTGATTAATCAACACATTCAGGGATGTTCTCTGCATATTTCATCATGTTTTTTAGCATAGATTTAACGTAATGATCATATAAATGTTTTGCTTAGTCATATTGAATAGAGATATTTAACATATGAAAAGATCTTTTTATTCCGGACATATACTTGCAATCCTTTTATTGTTAATGATAGCAGGCTGCTCATCGAAACCCTATACGTTTTTCCAAATGGCAGATACTCAGTTTGGTTTTTTTAATGCCAATAAAGAGTTCAGCCGGGAAACCGTTAACATGGAAAAGGCAATTGCTGAGTCGAACCGTTTAAAACCTGCTTTTGTTGTAATCTGCGGTGATTTGGTCAATAAGCCCGGCGATCTTGCACAGATAGCAGAATATAAGCGGATAGCGGCTAAACTGGATCCCTCAATTAAATTATACAGCGTTTCCGGCAATCATGATGTCGAAAATATTCCAACTCCTGCCAGCCTTGAACTTTATAAACAACATTTTGGGGAGGACCGTTATACTTTCCGTTCCGGTAATATGGTAGGAATAATAATTAATTCTTCATTAATCAAAGACCCCTCACTGGCGCCTGCTTCGGCCGCAGCACAGGAAACCTGGTTGAGAACTAATTTAGAAATAGCTAAAAATTCAGGAGCAAAGAATATCATAGTATTTATGCACCATTCACTATTCCTTAAAGACCCAAATGAACCTGATGAATATTTCAATATTAATACTGAGCGTCGCAAAATGTATCTTGAATTATTCAAACAATATGGTGTAAAACAGGTTTTTGCGGGCCACTATCATCGTAATTCGTATGGAAGAGCGGGTGATTTGGAAATGATCACAACCGGGCCGGTTGGCAGGCCACTTGGAGCCGATAGTTCAGGATTCAGGATTGTAAATGTAAAAGGGAATATTGTTGACCATCATTATTATGCCCTCGACTCGCTTCCCGGAAAACTCCGTTTTCAAAAAAAATAATTTATCCGGTGCTTGTTTAAAGAAATGTATGCTTTAGGCAACATTTTTGTTTAATTACACTCCTTACCTGATATGTTCCTTATTTTGGCGAAAGAGGAGCGTATTAGATTTTCTATTTTTTTCAACTCAGCATTCAAATGATCTTAGATACTTACCATATTTTAATTGTTTTATGTATTGTAACGATCATATCATACATTTTCAATATCATTTCAGACCGGTTGAAAGTACCGTCTGTAATATTGTTAATCGTCTGTGGGATGATTCTCAAATTCACTGGTGACCAATATCAAATGAGTTTTCTGGTTCCCAGGACAGTTCTCGAGTTATTGGGAGTTATTGGTTTAATAATGATTGTTCTGGAAGGTGCCCTCGACCTTAAAATCACACCGGATAAAAAGAAACTGATAATCAGATCTCTATTAAGTGCAGTATCTGTTCTGTTTATAACAGCAATTGCAATTGCTGATATTTTACATTTTGCTTTTGACATTCCCTTTAAGCAGGCATTGCCTTATGCCGTTGCGATGGGTGTAATCAGTAGTGCAATTGCAATTCCTAGCGTCAATAATCTGAGTGCAGATAAGCGGGAATTTATCATATATGAATCTACTTTTTCTGATATCCTGGGAATTATGTTATTCAATTATGTGATTTCAGATAAACTGTTATCGCTTAATACAGGTCTTGTATTTGTTTGGAATCTGGTTTTGATAAGTCTCATTTCGATTATTTGTACAGTTTTGGTGTTGATTTTATTAAAATATTTGAAAGGGCACATCAAGGTTTTTCTAATTCTTTCTATTCTGATCTTAGTTTATTCACTGTCCAAGCAATGGCATTTACCATCCCTGTTTTTTATTCTGGTATTTGGTCTGGTTTTAAATAATGCAGAACCCTTTCTTAAGGGCTGGATTACAGGATTTCTGGATCCAAGAAAATTAAACAGTGTGAATCGCGAACTAAAAGGAATGACCGCTGAACTTGCATTTCTTATTCGCACGTTCTTTTTTTTATTGTTTGGCTACAGTATAGATCTGTCATTAATCATTTCAGTGCCGGTAATAATAACAGGCAGCATTATTATTTTGGTGATTTTGCTGATTCGCTATGTATTTCTCCGCTATATCTCAAAAACAAATGTTTTTCCGGAGCTATTCATTGCTCCAAGAGGTTTGATCACAGTTATTTTATTTTACAGTATACCTTTGCAGTTAACTTCTGATAAATTTAATGAGGGAGTTCTTTCCTTTGTGATTTTGATTTCAGGGCTCATTATGATGCTGGGAATCCTTTTCTCAAAGAAAAAATTCAAAGTGGAAAATGAGTTGCAAGCCTACTAGAAATAAATTTTTTTTAGGATTCTTGAATTTCCCAGGCATTTATATTCTATCAACTCATTATGATACGTTTATAAGTCATTATATGGCCCAGGTGAAGCCCTTCATGGAATGGCAGGAAGTTTATCGCATCGTCAATAGAATTGATTGTTATGCCCATACTGGTAGTCAATGCGGGATAATTATGAAAGGAGTCTTTCTCAAGATC
>CAZGCG010000224.1:0-6116 GCA_964524205.1 uncultured Sphingobacterium sp.
CAAATACACCCATCATATTAAAACTATGGTGGGTTTTTTATGGACTTTTATAAGTGCTTAGTAAATTTCAAATGCGACAGCATTTTGGCTGATGCCTCCCCCCATCCGGGATCAGCGCAGCTAATCCCAAATCTCAATTACTAATTACCATAAGTTGTTTATTTTGGTGCGACCGGAATGTATTCCGGAGCGCAATAATAAAAAATGACAGGAGCGATAGCTACAGGACTTACAGACAATTAACACAATATTGTACCCAATTTGGTAACATTTAATTATCTTTGTAATAGATGAGAGTAATAGCTGTTAAAACCTTAAGGGAATATATTATCGAATTTCCTCAGGCAGGACAAGCTTTACTTAGTTGGCATGAAGAAGCTACCCAGGCTCAATGGAATAATCCCAATGAGCTAAAAGCACAATTCAGGAATGCTTCTGTTTTGAGTGAAAAACGTGTGGTATTCAACATTCATGGTAACTCTAATCGATTGATTGTAGATATTGAATACAGGTTAAAAATTGTTTTTATAGTCTGGTTTGGATCTCATAAACAATATGACAGGATAAATGCTAAAACTATAAGCTATGTTAAAACCTATTAAAACAGAAGAAGAATACAATCATTCATTAGCACGCATATACGAACTAATGCAAAGCGACATTGAAGAAGGTTCTGCGAAATCCGATGAACTTGAAATTTTAAGTATACTAGTTAAAGAATATGAACTCGTTCATTTTCCTATTCCTTTGCCCACCCCACTGGATGCAATTAAATTTCGCATGGACCAAATGAACTTGTCTGAGAATGAGCTCAGCACTATTCTGGGGAACCGTTCACGGAAATCTGAAATTCTATCGGGAAAAAGAAAATTAAGCCTTTCTATGATCCGTAAGCTAGCCGAAGAACTTAATATACCGGCAAAAGTATTAATTCAAGCCTATTAATTTTGTTGTTAATATTCCTTGATAATCGAAAAATATTTATTTATTTATCTGGTAATGAAGCAATATTCCACTCATAAACCCTTTTAACAGAAGGCAACTTCCTCAATTGCTCCACTCCTGCTTTACTCATACCCGTTTCATTCAAATTAACTGCTTCGAGGTGTTTTAAAGCAGAAATAAGCGAAATACTCTTATCAGTAACTGGATTTTTCTCAAGCCGAAGCTTTTCCAGATTGATTAGTAATGGCAAAAAATCCAGGTCTTTATCGGTCAGATTATTTGCTGATAAATTAAGCCAGATTACATTCTTTGCAATTGATTTGAGTCCGGGTTTGATTGATTGTATCTGTATGCCTTTCCCTTCAGGCAAGGTAATATCCAGCATTAACGGTTGATGCTGCATTACTCTGATATTCAAACCCAGGTTTCTAAGGCTATCAAGTAATTTTAAATTAGTGAAAACAGGTATGTCAGGATTGGAAACAGGATAATCCGGATCTGCAGATTCAACATTGTTGCCAGCTCCACCGATTTTTAAATAGGATGCAATTAGAGGGCTAATAGATTGGGTATTTTTCAATTCAGACATCTTTTTTCCATTAACTGCCTTGGCCTTTTCTATCCACCATTGAATGATCTCTACTTCCGATTTTGTCAATGGTGTTTTTCCATCAGAAGGCATATAGTCCTCATGTTCAGGATCAAGGGTTATCCGCTTATATAATTCACTATCATTTAGTGAACCTGCAACGATTGCCGGGCCATTTTTTCCACCTTTTTGCAAATCAGCCAATGTTTTCATGGATAGTTCACCTTTCATTTTTCCAGACTTATGGCATTGGGAACAACGTTGAATTAAAATCGGATGAACAACATCTTCAAAAATCATCGCCTGTTCTACACTTGCAGGTTTAACTCTTTCCTGCTGGGTAAGTACCTCCATCGAGAGATATTCTGCACCATGCGTCAATAAACCTCCCTGATGTCCGGTATAACTCATTAGAACCATGGTTAAAACACATAGCATAGTAAAAACAGAGCGTTTAACTACCGGTAACTTTTTAAACGTTCTATCACTGATCAGAAATAATATTCCTGAAATCAAGGCCAAAGCAATACCTGAAATTTTATGATCGTTAAGTGCTGCGCCTTCGTAATCGCCACTCAATGATAATATATAGCCAAAAATGCAGGCCAATACTGCAGAAATAAAGCCCAGCAGCAATGTGAATGACACTGAAGCTTTCAGATGCTCATATTTCTTTGAATAGGAGATCAATTCAAATACTGTGGCCAGCAAGAGAAAACCAATTGGTAAATGAACGACCAGCGGATGCAGTCTGCCTGAAAATATGGCCAGATCTAATAGCATAGATTAAACCCGGGTTAACTTTACAGGTGCCGTATTATTAGCGTTCCACTGACATACATAAATGTTCTTATCCTCATCAATACATACATCATGACAATGCTGAAACATCTGCCCGGGTGCCTGTAAAGTAGCTTGCAGGACATTGTTTTTGTAAACGGGTGCATTTCCTCCCGGATTGGAAATCACTTTATTTGAAGCATCTAAAATGGTTACAAAGCCACTGTTGCCTCCAATCATTTTACCGGATTCATCATTTGACCAGCAAACACCAGCATACAGATTTTCTCCATCCAGTACAGGCCGGCAAACATGCATTCCCGGCATATCAATACGATGCAGGAATTTACCATCCAGTGTAAATACTTTAAAACAATTCTCCTCTCTGGATGTGCAAATTAGGGTCGGATTATTTTTGTTTCTGTAATCTATTGCGACACCATGTGCACAACGCAGATTCCAATCAGGGCTAGCATTTTTTCTGCCGCCAAAATGCCTGATATATTGTCCCTTGCTGTTGTATTGGATAATATAGTCAGAACCATACCCATCAGCTACATAAATATCCCCATTAGGTCCTATGGCTGTTTCGGTTGGCATAAACTTTTCATCATCCTTGTAAACACCAATTGTTTTTGGATGTCCGATTGAAAAAATTATTCTGCCACTTAAATCAGTTTTTATAACCTGTCCGGCCTGAGCATTCCATACCCCGGATTTATTTTGGTACCATCCGCAGTCCACAATCATTAGAAAATCTTCGCCACCTTCCTTGCTGATCGATAAACCATGTCCACCAGGCCAGGCTGTTCCCCAATTATCCAGCAGTTTCCCTGATTTGTCGAAAATTAAAATGTTGTTTTGGATATGATCACCAAGCATAATGAGTCTTCCTTTGCTATCATGAACCATTTCATGGCAATTAAAAAGCGGATTGCTGTTTACACTTATTTTTGCCCAGGCTTTATCTACTTTATATCTGAACTCGCCATGACCTATTATTTCATCTGAGAAATGATTATTAGCCATTGGGTGTGAAAATGCGGCAGCGGAGCCGGCCATGCTCAATGCAGTTGCCATTCCTGTATTCTTAAGAAAATTTCTTCTGGAAATCATATGCTTTTTATTTCTGTTTAAGTTTAATTAAATAGTTAGAAAGAAAAATAATTTACTCTAACTTAAAATATCTTTAACCACTTTTCCTTCCACATCCGTTAAACGGAAACGTCTTCCTTGAAATTTATAGGTTAGTCTTTCATGATCTATTCCCATTATATGCATCAGGGTGGCATGGAAATCATGTACATGAACCGGATCTTTTACGATATTATAGCTAAAATCATCGGTTTCCCCATAACTGATACCAGCTTTAACACCAGCACCTGCCATCCACATTGTAAAGCAACGCGGGTGATGATCCCTGCCATAATTATTTGGAAATAACTTTCCCTGAGAATAAACTGTACGTCCAAACTCACCACCCCAAATTACAAGGGTATCTTCCAGTAATCCTGTTCTTTTAAGGTCTTTAATAAATGCTGCCGTTGCCTGATCGGTATCCTTACATTGTTTAACCATGTTTTCAGGCAGATTTCCATGATGATCCCATCCCTGATGATAGAGTTGTACAAATTTTACATCCTTTTCCAATAGTTTTCTGGCAAGGATACAGTTAGCAGCATAGGTACCCGGATCACGGCTATCCGGGCCGTACAGATCAAAAACTTCATCTGTTTCATCAGCGGTAGACATCACATCAGGTATGGATGTCTGCATCCGGTAAGCCATTTCATATTGAGCAATACGCGCATCAACTTCAGGATCTCCGTAAGCATCATTCTGAAGCTGATTTAACTTGCTTAAGTAAGCAAGCATTTCCTGTCTGTCTTTTCCTTCATAACCTTCCGGATTATCCAGAAACAGAACCGGGTCCTTACCCGCTCTGAACTGAACTCCCTGATGTTCGGATGGCAGAAAACCATTACCCCATAATCGGGCATAAAGTGGCTGATCTTTGGCAGCATTTTTTGAAACAAGTACTATAAAAGTAGGCAGGTTACTGTTATCAGATCCCAATCCATAGCTAAGCCATGAGCCAATAGAGGCTCTTCCGGGCAATTGGTTCCCAGTTTGAAAAAAGGTTAATGCAGGATCGTGATTTATGGCTTCTGAATGAATGGATTTTATGATACATAAATCGTCAACAACCTGCGCAGTATGTGGTAATAGTTCGCTTACCCAGGTTCTGGAATCTCCATGCTGATTAAATTTAAAAATGCTAGGAACAACAGGCAGGGTACTCTGGCTACCGCTCATACCGGTTAACCGCTGTCCCTGGCGTATCGAATCCGGGAGTTCCTGTCCGAATAGATCAACAAGTTTGGGCTTATAATCAAAAGTTTCAAACTGTGAGGGACCCCCACTCATAAATAAGTAGACCACTCGTTTTGCTTTTGGAGCGAAATGAGGCAGAGCTTTAAGAATTTCCTGCTCCAGAGATGCTGATGAGCTTTCATTTGCCAGTGTATTAGCCAATTCACCTAATACAGACTTCCCAATCAAGGAACTCAGCGCCAGAGCGCCTATTCCGAGGGAGGTTTTTGTTAAGAAATTACGCCTGTCCCAACCCTTATTTAAACGATTAAATTCAGGTGTATTCAATTTGAATGGCTCTTTATGATGATGATCACTCATACTTATCGCTTAGTTAAGGTTGCATCTGAATTTAAAATAACACTTGCCAGCACTGCATTAGCGGCTACCATTGCGGGTTCAAGATCTTTGTCTACCTTAAATTGCCCGGCTGCCAGCCAGCCTCTGGTTCTTCTTATATCTGCCCTGAATTTTTTCAATTCCTCGCTTTGCAGGGACTGCAATAAGTTCAATTCGGCTTTTCCAGGTGTGATACCTGTAAGTTTTCTATAGATCTCAGTGATGGCTTTAGTCTGGTTAGCTGAGGAAGTTATCTGCTGACCTAATACTTTTGATGCCTCCACAAATGTGGGATCATTCAGCAAAACAAGTGCCTGAAGCGGAGTATTTGTACTTTGCCGGCGCACCACACAATAACTCCTTTCTGTTGCATCAAAGGTATTTAAAGTCGGATTTGGTACAGTACGTTTAACCAGTACATACAAACTCCGTCTGTAAACTGCATTGCCTGTGTCTGCAGTATAACTGGTATTATTAATCTCCCATAATCCTTCGGGCTGATAAGGTTTAACACTTTTACCGCCAATTTTATTATTGAGAAGTCCACTGGCCATCAAGGCATTATCACGGATCATTTCAGCGTCTAAACGACGGGAAGGCCCGCGAGAAAGGAATCGGTTTTCAGGATCTTTTAATTTTGTATCTGAATTCGCTTTAGAATCCTGCCTGTATGTCGCAGACATGACGATCAATTTGCATAATTTCTTTGTATCCCAGCCACTTTCTTTAAAGCTGATTGCAAGCCAATCCAGTAATTCAGGATGACTTGGTAATTCACCCTGATTCCCAAAATCTTCTGATGTTTTAACGAGGCCGGACCCAAAGAAGTTCTGCCAGTATCTGTTTACGGCTACTCTTGCCGTAAGCGGATGCTTATCATCCGTTAACCATTGGGCCAAACCATATCTGTTCTTTGGGAGATTATCAGGAAATGGCAGAATAGATGCCGGTGTATTTGGAAAAACCTCTTCCCCCGGACTATCATAATTGCCCCTGTTTAAGATGAAGGTTTTTTTGGGTTGAGGCGAATCCTGCATAACCATTAATTCCCTGATTTTATTCACAGAATCAGCCAGCTCAGTCCGTATGG
>CAZGCG010000225.1:0-6079 GCA_964524205.1 uncultured Sphingobacterium sp.
TGCTTTCTAAAAAGCAGAAAATTATGCGAGCAAAAATAGCCCGGCAAGATTTTATGACGAACTCAGGTTAATATATACTCTTAAAGGCAGCTTTCTGATAATTAGCTTTATAAATTCTTCCGAAAATAGCTTACTTTCAGTCCGAAAAAATACCTCATATGAAAAGACTCTTTTTTGCTTTTACACTATTAATTATGTGCTCCTGCGGTGTTTCCAGAGAGCAGGCTGCTACAGCTAAAAAAGCTGCTTCCAATGAATTAAAGATAATGAGTTATAATATCCACATCGGTAATCCACCCTCAAAACCTGGCCTTATTGATATGGAAGCCATTATCAAAGCGATTAAAGCAGAAGATCCTGATCTGATAGCCTTGCAGGAAGTGGATGTAAACACTGTCCGTTCCGGCAAAATCAATCAGGCAGATATCATTGCAAGGAAACTCGGAATGAACTTCTTCTTTGCAAAGGCAATTGACCATGATGGTGGTGATTACGGAGTTGCCCTATTGTCTAAATTTCCGATCAGCGAAACAAAGATCCACCGCCTGACCACGGTGGCAGGAAGTGGTGGCGAACCCAGGGTAATAGCCACAGCAAGAATCCAGTTAAAAAATGGAAAATCTCTTCGTTTTGGTGCGACCCATCTCGATCATTTGAGGAATCCAGTTAACAGAGAAATACAGATTGAAGAGATCAATAAAATAGGAACTGAAGAAAAACTCCCGTTTATCATAGCCGGGGATCTAAATGCCGTAACCGAGTCAGCAGAAATACAAAAACTTGATCAGGTATTCATGCGAACCTGCAGTAAGTGTGAACCAACATTCCCAGTGGTAACACCAAACAGAACCATTGATTTCATCGCATTTAAGAAAACGGATAAGTTCAGTGTGATTTCGCATCGGGCAGTACAGGAGCACTATGCTTCAGATCATTTACCGGTTATAGCATTGTTACGTTTCTAAGCCGGCATTTTTGAATAAGAATAAACTAGTTTTATCGTCAGATTATACAATCCAGGTTTAACAATTAATAGATAACATATTGTCAGTTAAAAACAATTTAAAAAGCATTCTGACCATACTTTCAGTAGTATGTTTCCAATCGAATGTAATAGCTCAAGATCCGTTTAGCGGACTTGAACCGCTTTTCACAGAACCAAAATCCTATACGCTCTTTAAGGCTTCTGCCCAATTAAACATGGACGGAGAACTGAACGAAAAAAGCTGGACGGATGCTCCATGGACTGAGTACTTTATTGATATAGAGGGCGATTTAAAACCTGCTCCTGCCTATAAAACCAGGGTGAAAATGTTGTGGGATGCAAATTACCTCTACGTAGCTGCCGAGATGGAAGAACCCCATTTATGGGCAAACAAACAGCCGGAAAAAGATATCATATTCAGAGATAATGTATTCAAAATTTTTATTGACCCGGATAATAATATGAATGATGATTTTGAGATTCAGATAAATCCTCAGAATAAAATGCTTTTTCTGATCATGAATAAGCCATACAGAGATGCAGGAACACCTGTAACAGGCTGGAGTCCAATTGCATATAAATCAGGTGTAAAACTTTTAGGAACAATCAATAATTCAGCGGATACAGATAAAGGCTGGGTAACAGAAATAGCAATACCACTCGCAGCATTAAAGTTTGACCCGCTAAATCCCAAACAAAACTCCAGCTTCAGAATCAACTTTTTAAGAACCAACTTTGATTTTATTGTAAAGGAGGGTGTTTACTCTAAGGCAATGGACAACAATGGCAAAGCATTTCCTCCTCATTATTCATGTTTTACATCACAGGGAATAATTAATATGCATTACCCTGAGCGATGGGCTTACACTGTATTTACTGATAAAGCTCCGGCTGACCAATCAGAAAAATTCAGTCTGCCCTATTCAGAAAAACAAAGAAAATATTTATGGCTTGCCTATTACAGGCAAAAGGAATTCTTTAAGCTTAATAAGAAATACGCCACCAATCTGAAAGATTTGAATGTTCCGGAATCAGGGATTCTGATTGATGGTAAAAACAATTTATTAAGCATGGAAGCGACCTCAAAGCAATTTTTGGTGCTGATCAAAGAAGAAGGCAGTGCAAGTAGTATCAGTGTTGATCATGACGGACTGATCATTTATTAAATTCTAAATCTAAATACAATGAAACTAAAACTATTCATGGCATCCATGCTAATGCTTTGCCTGCTGGTAAGTCCGTCTTTTGCTCAAAAAACAGAACTACTGATTCTTCCAACCATACATGCCGGACACAAAAAGAATGTCAATTATAATTTTAATCATGTAAGAAACATCATCAAAAACTTCAAACCTGATATCATTGCACTTGAAATTCGTCCTGAGGATCTCGATCAGGACACAGTTTATCTCCATAAGTTCTATAATCCAGAAATGATCATGTTTTTAAAGGAATTCCCTGAAGCTAAAAAAGCCGGAATTGATTTCATGGGTGCTGATGTTGCAGGCAAACCACTACCTGAAAATTTTCTGAAAGATACCCTTAATGAGTTTGGAAAATTCAGATTAATGAATCAGAAATTAATGCGTGATAGCGCGATTGTCAAAGCACGGATTGAAAAAGGGCTCCCCGACCTGATCAGTAAAAGAGGTAAAATGATGGCTGCTTTAGGCGCCAACCAATTGATGACTGGAGAGTATGATGCCTTGACCGAAGAATTCACCATCTCACAGGCCAAAATATTAAGAGGTACCCCCTACCAATACTATGATGATTTTCAGGTTATGCGCGATCAGCGAATAGCTGATAACGTCAAAACAATCGCAAAAAAGAATAAAGGCAAGCGCATAATCGTACTTACAGGAGCCAATCATAGGAACAGGGCAGTAAAACTACTTGCGAAGCTAAGATCAGTAAACCTGGTGAATCAGGTTCAGGACAAGTGATGACATTTTATCTCTCTTTTCTTCAAGAATACTATCTGATATATACTAAGCAAATACAAAAAACTGTTTAATGGTTAAAATCCTTAATTTTGATTAAGGCAACCATGAGTAAACATATTTATTTCTTAATTATTTTCCTGTTCTCTTTATCTGCTAAGGCACAGAAGGTCGGTCTTGTTTTTAGTGGAGGAGGTGCGAAAGGATTAGCACATATTGGAGTTCTGAAGGCTCTTGAGGAAAACAATATCCCAATTGATTATATTGTTGGTACCTCGATGGGTGGGATTGTGGGTGGCATGTATGCATCAGGTTATAGTCCCGAAGAGATTGAAACCATTGCCCTTAGTCCTGATTTTCAGAGCTGGGTAAGTGGCCATTACAAAAATGAATACCGCTACTTTTATAATAAAAAGCCTGAAAACCCTTCATTTATAACAGCCAAACTGCAGGTAGATACCGGCTTTCAGGTCAAACTACGCTCCAACCTGATCAACGATATCCCATTGAATTTTGCGTTACTTGAACTTTACGGGCAGGCCTCGGCAATCGCGAAAGACGATTTTAATCACCTTTTTGTCCCATTCAGGTGTATCGTTGCCGATGTATTTTCACAAAAAATGATTCCGGTTTCAAATGGAAATCTGGCAGAAGCTATTCGGGGAACCTTTACTGTCCCGCTTGTTTACCGACCCGTTAAAGTGAATGATAAATATGTTTTTGATGGCGGTTTGTACAATAATTTTCCGGTGGACGTGCTCAAGAAAGATTTCAAACCTGATTATATTATTGGAACCAATGTGTCTTCCAAGACCTTCAGCGAATATCCTAAAGAAAATGACGAAAAATTAATGAACCGCTTTCTGGTTTATATGTTCCTGTCAAAAACTGATTCATCTGCAATAGGAAAAAATGGAACTTATATTCAGCCTGATCTTGAAGAATATTCCACCACTAATTTTTCGCCGGTGGCAGAACTGATTAAAAAAGGTTATGAAGCGGCTCTGGCCGATATCCCTGCAATAAAAAAAGCAATTTCAAGAGAAATTACGAAAGATGAGCTGAATAAAAAAAGAGCAGCCTTTAAGGGTCGTTTAGGATTTCTGGAGTTCAACAATATAATTGCAAGCGGGGTAAATTCTAAACAGAAAGATTATGTAGAGCGGGTTATTCAAAATACCATTGATGTATTTAGTAGTCTGGAGGAAGTTAAAAAAGGATATTACAAATTAGTTGCGGATGATAATTTCGAAACGGTTTACCCGAGAATAAAATACGAACCTGAGAAGGATCTCTATAATTTCGAGGTACAGGTTCAACCGGAAAAAAACTTCAAAATAGATTTTGGTGGTGCAATTTCGACAAGACCAATCAGTAATGCTTATGTAGGTTTACAGTATAACTATCTGAGAAAGAAATCCTATACCTTCTCTGCCAATTTTTATGCAGGAGGATTTTATGAATCTGCTCAAACAAGCGCACGTATAGACTTCCCAAGCAAACTTCCGGTGTATTTAGAGGCCGAAATGACCTATAACCACTGGAACTATTTTAACAAAAGTCAGATCTTTATTCAGAACATAAAACCTGCCTTTATAGAGCAGTCAGATCGCAGAATCGTTTTAAAGCTGGGAATACCATTTAGCAAAAATGGAAAACTGGAAGCTCAGACAGGATTTATAAGCTTTGATGATCAATACAGTCCAAATCAGCGCTTTACCTTTGGAGATATCATGGACTTCAACAGTTTTAATGGTTTAATGGGCTCATTAAATTATACCCGGAATTCATTAAACCGAAGGCAATATGCAAGCAGTGGATCATCTATTCAGGTTGGAATTAATATGTATTCGGGTACTGAATCCTATTCTCCAGGTAATATCTTCAGAGAAGAACCCGGTTTTACCAGAATACAGAATACAAAAACAAATCGTGAATGGGTAAAAGCCATGGTTAGCAGGGAATCCTATGTTTTAAACACAAAAGGCTATTCATTAGGCTTCTTAACAGAAGCAGTTTTTAGCAATAAACCGCTTTTTAGCACCTACAAGTCAACCTTATTGAGTGCCCCGGCATTCAATCCATTGCAGGATTCAAAATCCTCTTACATTGAAAATTTCAGGGCGAATTCTTATGGAGCTGTTGGCATGAAAAATGTGTTTCACCTGTATAAAAAGCTCGATTTACGGGCAGAAGGATATGTTTTTCAGCCTTTCAAAGTATTTCAGTTAGATAATTTACAATCAGTTAGTTATGCTGGTATATTTACAAAAAGCTATTATGCTGCTACTGCCGGACTTGTTTATAATACGCTTGCAGGACCGCTAAGTTTAAGCCTCAATCATTATTCTGAGGAGCAAAAACGATTTGGACTAATGTTTCATATCGGATTTTTAATTTATAATAAACGATCATTCGAATGAGATTAATCAAACTTGCACTGTCTTCACTTTTATTACTATTAATTTGTGAATCAGCATACACTCAAAGCAATTCAATTGCCGGAACAGGGATTACAATCAACAATTTTATTGTTAAGGAAAATCTCTATAAGAATAATCAGTTAGCTGTTATTGCTGTTGATTCGGTTGAAAAGCCAATCGAAAATCTGAGCGGTACATTTAAGTTCAGTATCAATGGATTTGAGCAGGAACTAAAATTCAATAATGGAGCTGCCGTGGTCGATCAGCCCATAAGCAAATCAACGTTTATCTATGTAAGGCATGAAAATGAATCTGGAAATCAGGGTAAATTATATTATGTGATTAAGAAATATGATATGCTTAACCCAATAAAAATTAGCTGGCTGGTACTGGTATTAGTACCTGCCCTAATTATTTTACTCGCAATGATGTTCAGAAAGTTTATAATAATCGCAGGAATATTGCTTATTGTGATGTTTTATTTCAATACAAGTAATGGGCTAAAGATTTCCACATTTTTTGACACGGTATTCGATGGACTGAAGAACTTATTTTAGGTAAAAGACATATTAGTTTAAGTGACTGAATATAACCTTTCTATCATAACTTGAGTTTGATATAAGAGGAAGGGTAAAGAATACGGCTATAATTGGTCAGACAAGGCACTGGAGCCTCAATAATTGATTTTTGAAACCAATACCTGTGTATTATAGGCCATTTCAGCCCTT
>CAZGCG010000226.1:0-6057 GCA_964524205.1 uncultured Sphingobacterium sp.
GAGAAATGAAGACGGCGAAATAAAAACATTCCCCTGTGTAGAAATGGAATTCAATTCAGAAGCAAACCTTGTTGAATTTCTGATCTCCCCTTCTACTTTAGATTTTGAAATCCTTCAAAAGGCCGATCAACTGGCAATAAAAATTGCTGATGATTTGAAGATTGTAGGCATTCTTGCTGTTGAACTATTCCTTACAAAGAAAGGCGACATTCTGGTAAATGAAATTGCGCCACGCCCACATAATAGCGGGCATCAGAGCATTGAGGGTAATTATACCTCCCAATATGAGCAGTTGTTAAGGGCAATATTCAACCTGCCTCCCGGAGATACAAGGGCAATCAGTAATTCAGTAATGATTAATCTGCTTGGAGAAAAGGGATATGAAGGGGCAGCAGAATACGAAGGATTACATGAAGTGCTTGAACTGGAAGGTGTCTATATCCATTTATATGGAAAGAAATTCACCAAGCCTTTCCGCAAAATGGGGCATGTCACAATTATGGATGATGACCGTCAGAAAGCTATAGAAAAGGCAAGATTTGTTCAAAATAAAATTAAAGTAAAGATTTAAATAAATTATATAAGTTATTTATATACAATATTATACCATAAAAAAATATCATGGCAACTGAAGCAATTAAAGTCGGCATCATTATGGGCAGTAAGTCTGACCTGGGTGTTATGCAGGACGCAGCAGATGTATTAAAAGAGCTTAGAGTTCAATTTGAAATTACTGTTGTTTCAGCCCACCGTACTCCTGAACGGATGTTTGAATATGCAAGAACTGCATCCGACAGGGGCTTAAAAGTAATCATTGCCGGCGCTGGCGGGGCTGCCCACCTTCCCGGAATGGTTGCTTCCATCACTCAACTGCCGGTCA
Organism: uncultured Sphingobacterium sp.; assembly: GCA_964524205.1. Classification (GTDB taxonomy): domain Bacteria; phylum Bacteroidota; class Bacteroidia; order Sphingobacteriales; family Sphingobacteriaceae; genus Daejeonella. Next base: position 881 of record CAZGCG010000226.1, read on the forward strand.
TCGGTGTTCCAGTAAAATCAAGTAACTCTATAGATGGCTGGGACTCAATCCTATCAATACTTCAGATGCCGAACGGAATTCCCGTTGCCACAGTAGCATTAAATGCCGCTAAAAATGCCGGAATACTTGCTGCCCAGATCTTAGGAACGTCTGATTCTGCTCTTTCTCAAAGACTTCTTGACTATAAAGAAGAACTAAAGCGGAAGGTTGAGGAAAGTGCGAGGGAGATGGAAGAGAGTTGAGAATGGGAAATGGGGAATAGGAAATGGAAATAGGTGCCGTCATTTCGAATATACGGGATATCCCTCGGAATTGGTATTCCACTGGTAACTGGTAACAGGTAACTGAAATCCTAATTCCATTGTGGGTTTTCAGGAAAATTAGCAATGTGAGCATACCTTGGGCCAAGGCCAATTACCACTTCTCTCCATAAGTTTTCTTCATCTTCAACAAAAATAACCTCTGGACTGTATTTATCAGTTACCAGCCATGAATTCTGATCGAGTTCCTCATTCAACTGACCAGGCCCCCACCCTGAATAGCCAACAAAAAATTTGATCTCTTCATTACTAAGCTGATTATTATTAAAAAGGATCTTAATTGTTTCGAAATTACCTCCCCAAAAGACTCCCTTTCTAATCATAACTCCACTACTCAGTTTATCATAACAAGAATGAACAAAATGCAGGGTATCCGGTGCTACCGGGCCTCCGAAGTAAACCGGAAAATCAGCTCCCTTAAGATCAGGAATCAAATCATTAAGAAGCAAATCACTTCGTTGATTTAAAATAAAGCCAACTGCCCCAGCTTCTTCACATTCAGTAAGTAAAACAACAGACCTTTTAAAATTAGGATCAGACATAAATGGCTCTGATACGATCAGGCTTCCACTTTTGGGTTTAAGGGGACTAAGCATAAAGAAATCGATTAAACATCATTTATCTTATTTAAAATTACAATATATATCTAATAATCATTCAAATGATAGAATGCAATCTGCAATTGTTAAGTTTGTAATGTAAGACAACAAACCTTGTACCAAGCAGGTGAAAAACAATTAAAATGGCAGTAAAAAAAGAAACACTTGAAAACCTCCGTCAGGAATATATTTCTGAAAAACTATCCAAAAGAGACGTAGACAAAGATCCGATCAAGCAATTTGGCAAATGGTTTAAAGAGGCTATGGATGCAGGCATTCATGAGCCAAATGCGATGACTCTTGCTACGACCAGCATTGATCGCAAACCCAGTGCAAGAATTGTATTGTTAAAAGGATATGAGGAAAGGGGCTTTATGTTCTATACCAATTACCTGAGCGCGAAGGGAAAGGAAATGTCGAAAAATCCTGTTGTAGCCATTGTCTTCCACTGGGCTGAGCTGGCAAGACAGGTAAGAATTGAGGGTACAGTTGAAAAACTAAGTAAAGAAGAATCTGATCGTTATTTTCAAAGTCGTCCGAAACAAAGCCAGATTGGCGCCCTGGTTTCTCCGCAAAGTCAGGTAATTGAAGACCGGGAAGACCTTGAAAGGGATTGGAAAGAGGCTGAAATAAGATATGAGAATAAAACAATACCTAAACCGGCGTTTTGGGGTGGATATATTATAAAACCACAGGTGATTGAATTTTGGCAGGGACGCCCAAGCCGCTTGCACGACAGAATTGTTTATAAAAAAGCTGATAAAACCAGTTGGAAAATTGTAAGGCTTGCACCCTGATCTTTACCTATGAATTTTGATGAAATAATAGAACTTTTGCGGGATAAATTCGGGGAGGGCGTGATTAAAGCTATTGAAAAAAACGGCTTACAAGCGGCTTTGCAAATAGATCCTGATCTTATTGTGCAGGTTTGTGAGGAGCTCAGAGACAACAATAATACCTGGTTTGATTTTCTCTCCTGCCTCAGCGGAGTTGATCATGGGCTTGAAAATAACAAATTTGAAATAGTCTATCATCTCGCCTCAATACCGCATAAACAGCAAATAGTTCTCAAAACAATAAAGGATCACGATAGAAATAGCGACACTTTGCCATCATTCCATAGCGTTTCAGAAGTCTGGCGGACAGCTGAATGGCATGAGCGCGAAGCATTTGACCTGTTTGGAATTCATTTCGAAGGCCATCCTGATCTGAGAAGAATCCTGCTTCCTGATGACTGGGAGGGTTATCCACTGCGTAAGGACTACCAGGCGGCAGAAGAATATAAAGGAATAAAAATCAACTGAGCTAAATACCTCTCATGCAGCTTAATAAAACCAGATATGCTCAATTAACTGAGGGCCTCAAGCCCGAAGAGATGCTAATCAATATGGGTCCGCAGCACCCTGCCACACATGGTGTTTTAAGGCTTGAACTGATCACTGATGGAGAGATCGTGAAAGAAGTGATCCCTCATATGGGCTATTTGCACAGGTGCTTTGAAAAGCATTGTGAAAGCCTCACATATCAGCAAATCATCCCTTTTGTAGATCGTATGGACTATCTGGCTTCCATGAACAACGATCATGCATTCGTCATGGGTGTTGAACGAATGATGGGTATTGACAAGGATATTCCCAAAAGAGTAGAATACATCCGGGTACTGGTTTGTGAGTTGAACCGCATTAGCTCGCATCTTATTGCCATCGGAACCTATGGTATTGATATCGGTGCCTTCACTCCTTTTCTTTGGTGCTTTCGTGATCGTGAACACATCATGAATATGCTGGAATGGGCATCAGGTTCAAGAATGCTTTATAATTATATCTGGGTCGGCGGTCTTTTCTATGATTTGCCAGTAGGTTTCGAAGAACGATGCTCTGAGTTTATATCCTATTTTAAACCAAAACTCACTGAACTGAATCAGTTACTTACAGACAATCAGATCTTCATTGGGAGAACAGCAGGCATTGGGGTACTCCCGCTAGATGTGGCAATTAATTATGGCTGCTCGGGACCCATGCTCAGAGGATCCGGATTAAAATGGGATCTGAGGCGTGTGGATGAATATTCTGTCTATCCAGAACTTGAGTTCGATATTCCTGTTGGAAAAGGTGAAATGGGTAAGACGGGTGATTGCTGGGACCGGTATAAAATACGGACAGATGAAATTGCAGAGTCTATTCGGATCATTGAACAATGTCTTAACAGACTACAAAAGGAATTAAAACGAAGTCCTGAATTCGACCCAAGAGCTAAACTTCCAAAAAAGATCATCCCTAAAGAGCAGGATTTTTATATCCGGGCTGAAAATCCAAAAGGGGAACTTGGCTATTATTTTATTTGCGACGGGAAGACTGAAATTCCAAAACGCGTAAAAGCCAGAGCCCCCAGTTTCAATAATCTATCTGTACTCCCGGAAATATCCAGGGGCGTTTTAATCGCAGATCTGGTTGCTATACTTGGATCAATTGATATTGTACTTGGCGAGGTAGACCGTTAAATTAAAAAAGGCTGAAAGAATTTAAAATCCTCCAGCCTTTATAAACACAAAACAAAATATTTAATAAACCTTAACCATGTAAATATATGGTTCAAGTTTCTTGAACTGATCTTTACGGCTTAAACCGGCCAGAGTATTTCTTTTGTTCACAACCAGCTTTTCATCCAAAGAATCCTGTGGAATTGCTTCTATCGATTTAAGTATAAAGGATGATTTTATTGCGAATGCTGCACCGTCGAGCAATGCCTGCTTGCCATTAATTATACCAATAACATTTCCACGATTATCCAGCAATGGCCCGCCACTATTTCCAGGATTCACAGGAATTGAAACCTGATAAGCTACTGTATCTCCGGCATAACCATTTTTTGCACTGACATATCCTTTACCTAAAACCTGTTCATCTCTTGGAAAGCCAATGGTAAATACATCTTCTCCAACATCAGAAGCAGCCTTTTTAAATGTGTAAGGCAGGCTTGCAAGCTTTTCAAAAGAAGGATCGGTAATTTGGAGTACTGCCAAATCATAGGCAGGGTCAATATAGATCAATTTTACTTTAAATGCTTCCCCTTCAGAGTTTTGAACATAAACTGAGTCCGCTCCTTTAACAACATGAAAATTGGTGACTACGTACCCGTTGGATGAAAGCGCAAAACCTGTACCTCCGAACTCTCCCGGATCTGCAGGGCCTTTCGCAGGTTTATCATTAATGTTTTTGATCAAAGCATTCTGAGAACGTTTGATACTGTTAATTTCACGACGCAGGAGATTAACATTAGTTGAGATAGACTTCGAAAAATAACCTGTTGAAAGTAAAGTGGCCGAAACCGCTACAAAGGCAACCGAAGCTGCAATAGCTGTATTGATTCGATATTTCTTCCACAATCGTATAACTTTTGGTGCTTCCGGAGCAACCTCATCTTTAATTGCTTGAATATCAAGTGATTCATGAATTGCATTCATGTCTGATGAAAGCTTAACCCTGTTTCCATAATCGGATAAATTGGAAATAAAGTTGCGATGCTCAACAAGCTTCATATCAAAGGAAGGATCACTTTTTCTCAATTGTTCAAAATCAGCCAGAGCAGATCCTGCCAATTCTCCTTTGAGATAAGCATCTATTAAATTCGTTAATTCCAAATCACTTTTCATCTTCTTCTGATTAAGTTTGAAAAAATAATTTTTTCAAACGCTGCAGGCATTTATATTTCTGAGTTTTGGCATTATCCGCATTGGTATAACCAAATTTCTCACAGATCTCCTGCATCGATCTGTTCTGTATATAATAATCTTCAATAATAGTTTTACAAGGTTCTCCCAATTGTATGAGAGCTGATTCCATTATTGCAAACTGTCTGTCCTTTTCTTCATGCTTTTCCAGATCATCTTCAACAGCAATGATTTCAGAAAAATCCTGTATATTCCTTATCGTCTTGCTTTGTTCGTTTAAACGCTTAAGCCATAACCTTCGGCATACAGAATATAGAAACGTTTTAAGCTTACTGTTCAGCTCAAAGTTTCCAGCTTTAACCTTATTATAAAGAACGATAACCGATTCCTGAAATACATCTTTCGCGTCATCTTCATCTCCATTATTTTTTAGCACTAATTGAAGTACCATAGGAAAATAGGAAATATATAAACGACTAAGTGTTTCCTTTGAATCATTCAGTATCCCTAATACAATCTCACTATCTGCTGGAACTGAACTTTTTACCTCTTTTTTCACTATTAATACTTTTTATCAGGAATTGTAAC
>CAZGCG010000227.1:0-6023 GCA_964524205.1 uncultured Sphingobacterium sp.
TGGCGATACCGGTTTCAGCATCAGGGGTAATATTTGCCGACCGAACCACGCCGCCGCCCGGCATTTTAAACTCAAAGCCACCTGCCAGATCCATTCCTGGTAATGGGGCACCCTTATCTTGCTTTGTGTGGCAGGTAAAGCAATCTGCAGCATTGAAAATGTAGGCACCATAAGCTACCGTATTACTTTGATCAGGTATTTTTACGAATTGAGGTTTTTGCGGAATCGTATTGATGATGAAATTCATCGGGAAGTCTGGTACCGACTCAGGAACTTTATTTTCAATTGGTTTCAAAGTTCGGATATAGGCAATGATTGAATAGATATCTTCACGGTCAGATTTTCCATAATTCGGATGCGGCATCAGTGGGAAAAGGGCCTTGCCATCCTTATTAACACCGGAGGTTATCGCTCTGAATATTTCGCCATCTGTCCAGTCTTTCAGGGCATAAGGTGTAATGTTTTTAGAGTAGAATTTACCGGGAAATCCTAACTCCTGGTTAAATTCTTCACCGCCTTGTCCCAATGTGCCCTCAACTATCGGCCCTGCTGTTTTTGTCCAGTCTCTTTTGGAATGGCAATCCATACAGGCATTTACACTATGAGCAAGGTATTTGCCCCTTTCTACTCTTTCCGGAGTAATTTCAATCGTTAAATTTTCGGGATCTCCGACATCAGGAAGTGCAAAACTGACATAGCTAAGCAATCCAACAATAGCCACAATGGCTATTAGAACAAAGTATTTAATACCTTTTTTTAAGTTCTGTTTCATTTTTTATTCGTTTTCGTTTTAGTAGACATTCGATAATTGAAATTTTAAATTGTTACAGTTAAATACTTAACATTCAGAGCCTTTAATAAAAATAATTATTTTTATTAGAAAACAATAGCCTGAATATCAATAAATTATAGATCCTAAGATTTTTGGATTTTGAACTCAAGGACAAGCTTTTTTAATTGAGTTTTTGCAGGGTAATTGCTTAAGCATAATTTATATTTACCAATTGAAAGCATTTCTCAAATAAACCTCATATGATCAGGAACTTCTTTTTATTGGCTATCGCAGTTCTGATTTTTTCCTGTAATTCTCAAAAACAGGCAGATCTGATTGTTCACAATGCAGTGGTTTACACAGTGGATGATAAATTTTCAGTCGCAGAGGCATTTGCAATAAAAGACGGAAAAATATTAGAGACCGGGAGTTCTGAAGATATTCTTAAGAAATATAAGGGCGAGATCCTTGATGCGGGGGGGAAGGCTGTTTATCCGGGTTTCATTGATGGACACTCTCATTTCTATGGATACGGAGAGGGGCTGCAGCAGGCTGATCTTGTCGGAACCAAAAGCTGGGAAGAAATCCTTGAGAAGCTTCAGCAATTTGGCAGGGAAAATCCCGAAGGATGGATCATTGGGAGGGGATGGGACCAGAACGACTGGGCTATTAAAGAATTTCCGGATAATATTAAGCTGAATGAGCTTTTTCCAAACCGGCCGGTAATACTTACCAGGATTGACGGGCATGCGGCGATCGCAAATAAAACTGCAATGAACCTTGCGGGACTGAAACCTGGACAGAAGATCAGCGGCGGGGAAGCAGAAACTATAAGTGGAAAACTTACAGGTATTCTGGTTGATAATGCCCAGGGTGCTGTTTACGCGAAGATTCCGGATCAAACTGAAGCGCAGATCAAAGAATCGCTGTTGGATGCTCAGAAGAATTGCTTTGCTGTGGGATTAACTACAGTCACTGATTGCGGTATAAGTCATCATCTTATCCCCGTTATAACTGAACTTCAGGAAAATAAGCAGCTAAAGATGCGGATCTATGGAATGCTTCATGATGATAAAGGGAATTACGATTTCCTGTTTAAAAATGGTGCGATAAAAACCGATCGCTTAAATGTACGATCCTTCAAAGTTTATATGGATGGAGCACTTGGATCCAGAGGGGCTTGTCTTCTGGAACCTTATTCGGATAAACCAGGCTATTCGGGATTTTTATTGAGTGATAAAAAACATTTTGCAGAAGTAGCTCAGAAAATTGCTGATGCAGGTTTCCAGATGAATACCCATGCAATAGGTGATTCTGCAAACCGTGAGATACTGAATGTTTATGCTAAAGTTTTACAAGGTAAAAATGATTTTCGCTGGCGGATTGAACATGCTCAGGTGGTGAATCAGGCAGATTTTAAGTTATTTGCTGAAAATAATATCATCCCATCAGTACAAAGTACTCATGCCACATCTGATATGTACTGGGCTGCTGAGCGTTTGGGTGCCGAACGGGTTAAAGGGGCCTATGCTTTTAAGCAATTATTGGATCAGAATGGCTGGCTGGTTTTAGGGACTGATTTTCCTGTCGAAAATATAAACCCGATGTACACGTTTTATGCGGCAGTAGTGAGGAAAGATATGAAGGGATATCCTGCAGATGGTTATCAGATGGAAAATGCAATGAGTCGGGAAGAAGCTTTACGTGGGATGACGATCTGGGCAGCAAAAGGCCAATTTGAAGAGAATGAAAAGGGCAGTCTTGAAGCAGGTAAGTTCGCCGATTTCGTAATCCTTGATCAGGATATTATGAAAGCTGACGCTGAGCAGTTGTTTAAGGCTCAAGTGTTAAAAACCTATATTAATGGAGAGAATGTTTATAGTAAATAAATTATTGAAGATCAGCAGCTTACCTGCCGCAATCTGTATTCTAAGTTTTTTTACCCTGTCGGCCTGCGCACAAATGGCAGAACACCTCAAAAATGAATCCTTTTTAACTGAGTGGAAAAGTGTTGAAAGTTCAACGGTATTGTTAAATAATGAAGATGAGCTTGTTCCCTTAAAGGATCTGATGCCCTTAACCATAGCCAGTGTCAATATCGGCTCGGCCTATGCCTCAGAATTCGACAGTATTTTAAATAAGTATACCCGGGTTCAGTCCTTTGCCTCTGCACAATACAACCATGATATGCTTAGCTTCAACGATCTGAATGATGATCTGAAGTTTTTTAATACGATAATCGTTCAGGTTAGTGACCAGTCATTGAATGATCCGCGGACGATCCCGCTATTAGTAGATCTTCAGTTAAATAAAAGCCTGATTGTTAGTTTATCGGGTGATGCAGGAAGCCTGAAACTTCTCGAGGCTTTGAATTCTGCAATTATCTGGTCTGAAAAGAAATCAGCAGTGTCAGCGAATTTTGCGGCACAATTGATATTTGGCGGAGTTGCTGCCAATGCCCGGCTGAATCATGCAGTTTCAGCCAGATATACATTGGGTTCAGGCTCATCAACTATTCCTATCCGTTTAAAATATACTGTGCCTGAGGAAATTGGAATCAATAGCTCAGCTCTCAGTAGAATTGATGATATCGCTGAAGAAGCAATTCGCCAGAGAGCCACTCCAAGTGCGGTTGTGCTGGTAGTTAAGGATGGAAAAATAATTTTTAACAAAGCTTACGGTACCCGTACTTATATTGACCGTACCCCAACCCGGATTACCGACATTTATGATCTGGCTTCGGTTACAAAGATCTCGGCAACGACCATGGCGGTAATGCGTTTGTACGAAGAGGGTAAACTTAAACTGGATACCAATGTCGGAGCCTATATTCCAAGATCGAGAAATACGAATAAAAAGGATATCCCTGTACGTGATGTGATGCTTCATCAGGCCGGATTCATTCCTTTTATCCCTTTCTACAGAAATTTATTAGAGACAGATTACAGCCGTGATTCATCAGAAACACATCCGGTAAAGGTTGCTGATAACTATTACTTGCGGAAAGATTATTTCAAACATGTGATGTGGCCGCTTATGCTGAACTCCGCTTTGTCCAATCAGGGAAAGTATGTTTACAGCGATTTGAGCATGTATTTCATGAAAGACATGGTTGAGCGCCAATCCGGGAAGCCGATGGAAAGCTATGTGATGGATCAGTTTTATAAGCCGCTTGGAATGACCAGAGCTGGTTTCAACCCGCGTCTCCGTTTTCCTAAGGAAGAGATCATTCCAACTGAGGATGATAAGGAATTCAGAAAGACACTACTTGAAGGCTATGTTCATGATCAGGGTGCTGCAATGGTTGGTGGAGTATCGGGGCATGCCGGACTCTTTTCCAATGCAAATGATCTGGCAATACTGTACCAGATGATTTTGAATGGTGGAATATATGGTGGAACCCGATATTTCAAGACCGAAACGGTAAATATGTTCACTGCAAAACAATCGGCTATTAGTCGCCGCGGATTAGGTTTCGATCGCTGGGATGAGGAGAGTACCAAAGGCTATCCTTCCAAACTGGCATCCCCCCTTACTTTCGGACATACAGGTTATACAGGAACCTGTGTTTGGGTGGATCCCCAATACAATCTGGTTTATGTGTTTTTATCGAACAGGGTAAATCCGGGAGTAACCTCAAAACTCATTGACCTGAATATCAGAGGTCGTATACAGGATGTAATTTATGAGGCAATTGGGAATTGAGTAGCCTTGCTTAACAGGGCTTTTGATTTGTTACATTGTACTAACATTAATCTCCTTTTAAAGAATTTACTTTGTAATCTAATACAGGATACTAATGAAAATTGGAATAGTTTGTTATCCTACCTTTGGTGGTAGTGGGGTGGTAGCCACAGAATTAGGTAAAGCCCTGGCTGATAATGGACATCAGGTCCATTTTATCACCTACAGGCAGCCCGCCCGCCTTGATTTCTTTTCTGAAAACCTGTTTTATCATGAGGTTTCTGTCTCAAACTATCCTTTGTTTGATTATCCTCCTTATGAGCTGGCTCTCGCAAGTAAACTGGTAGATGTGGTCAGGTTTGAGAAACTTGACCTGCTGCATGTACATTACGCCATTCCTCATGCTTCTGCAGCCTTTATGGCAAAACAGATTCTTGCAACCTATGGAATTCATATTCCTGTTGTGACAACCTTACACGGCACCGATATTACACTGGTAGGTAAGGATCCAACTTATAAGCCTGTTGTTACGTTTTCAATAAATCAGTCGGATGGTGTTACTGCTGTTTCAGAAAACCTGAAAGAAGACACTTACAAGCATTTTGATGTAGTTAAGGATATTAAAGTAATTCCGAATTTCATTGATTTACAACGCTTTAGTCTTAAAGCTAAAGATCACTTTAAACTCGCCATTGCACCCAATAACGAGCGTATTGTAGTGCATACCTCCAATTTCCGGAAAGTAAAGCGGACACAGGATGTGGTTCACATTTTTGAAAAAATTCAAAAGGAGATCCCATCTAAATTGTTAATGGTTGGAGACGGACCTGAACGGGTTTATTGTGAACAGCTCTGCCGCGATCTTGAAATTTGTGATAATGTGAGATTTCTTGGTAAGCAGGATGCGGTGGAAGAGATTCTGTCGGTTTCAGATCTGTTCATCATGCCTTCCGAATCAGAAAGTTTTGGTTTGGCTGCTTTAGAGGCAATGGCCTGTAAGGTACCGGTAATCACTTCAAATGCCGGAGGCTTACCTGAACTGAATATTGATGGTGTTACCGGATTTATGGATAATGTCGGAGATATCGATGCGATGGCTCAGCACTCCATATTTATTTTAAAAGACGATAAACAACTGGCTGCATTCAAGGAAGGTGCACTTAAGCGTGCCCAGCAATTCGACCTGAGTCTGATACTGCCGGTTTATGAGCAGTATTATATGGATGTATTGAAAGAGGCTGCTTCTAAATAATTCAGGTACTGCATAATTTTCAATTTTCCGTCATTTCGAACACACCGGCAGCCATTTCTTCCTAAGGTTGGAATTCAAGGTGTGGAGAAATCTCCTGATGCGGACTTATCCTTGATTATTAGATTTCTCTTCGCGTCTAAAATATTATTAATTACACCAATCCGAATCGTTCATCGAAAATGAACGGAATCTATCGCGATATACTAAATAAAACCCCGGTACTGCCGGGTACCGGGGCGATAAAGGTTAATTGGTAATCATTAAGTATTAAAAGTTAATCGCAATTTTAATCTGATTTTTATATAAATGAAGCAT
>CAZGCG010000228.1:0-5929 GCA_964524205.1 uncultured Sphingobacterium sp.
TAAATTGCAGCTATTGATAAGACTCCAATTCCGGCCTTGAGCCGGAATCTCCTCTCGACACCCAAGGAGTTGTCATCCGATAGCTATCGGATCTCGCGAAAGCGAGAACCTCCTTTGTAATTAACGCGTAATTTATCCTTAACTTAATGACATTGGGCGAAAGCCACGACCTCATTTTTTATATACAAATTGTCATTATGGCGCATGCCGCGACCTCATACTCCCAAAGACGCAAACACTGAGAAAAGTGAGTGTCATTCTGATGCAATTCAGGAAACAATTTGTTAGGTTTGCTAAATAAACTGAATCTTGCCAATTCCAATTAATTACAATTCATGTTTCTATCCTATTTGTTTCATGGAATATCTAACATCCTTCATAGAAGAACAACAAATAGAATATACCTTTCATTTGGTGAAAACTGCTTAACTGATAATATTTTAAGCAGGTACGGACTTAAGTCGTTTACAACACCATTTTCACATTGCAGATCTAATATTGAGTATATATTGGATCTGGAGAGAAACAACTATGAAAATTTTGTAAGCGGCAAATTTCTAAAATATGGTGATTTAAATGGAAAACCTGTCCCACGACTTAAAACTGATCTGATCCTTAAAAACAATTACCATCATTTACATAAAAATGGCATTGAATTCCCCAGTCAGGATGTTATTAAAAATCATAAGTACTGGCAAAAGGTTGTTGAGCGGGCACACCAGTTAAAGGCATTTTTAGGTAAAGGAAAATACGTCCTTTTATATCATCATCGAGTTTGTGAAGACAATGATCTTGAACTACTCTTAAAGCATCTTTCTGAATTAAAAAGCTTTTATTCAACTGAAGAATATGAATGTCAGGTTGTTTTATTTAAGCAAATTATAATCCCTAAAGAGTCGAAGAAAAATCTCATTTACCAAAGGAATAACGATATCCATGTCTTCGATTTTTATACTCATTATACCTGGACCGGGCGTGATCAAAGGAAGTATTGGGCATTTATAGATGATTCCTTAATTAGTAAAATGCTGGATAAAGTAAAGACCTTATAATTTAATTCAGTCTTTAACTTCTCAATGGCTCCAAAATATTGCCCAAATCTTTTCCTATTTTGATTTTCTCTTTTTTGAGCCATAAATAGCAGCAGTTTCCTTGCAAAGTTAAACGGGATCGCAGCGGCAGCTTTGCCGCTATGCAAATAGGATCTCAGAAGTAAATTTCTGCGGCAAAAACAGCGCCCGTCCGGCTGAAGCCATTCGGACGGGGAGAGCCCGGCTGGCAGCACCTATTAGACACAGCACCTGCTTTTCAAAAGAGCCTGATTAAAGTTTTAGAGCTTTGTTTTCAATCATTTCTCCTCCTCGACTGAATATCAGGATTTCACCAATCAGAAATCCAGAGAACTGTTATTTTTTTCCATCAACCTCACTTATACTTTTTACGTATTTTATAGAGATAATCTGTCGAATACTTCTTTTCGGAAGATATTTTGTATTATTTTAGTTTGATTAGCCTGATCATAACATTAGGCACAATATTTCGTTATCTTGAACATAGAATTTTTATTTACCGGAACTAAAATGAATTTATTAAATAAATTATTATACACCCTTGCGATACTCGCATTACCCCTTATTTCATTTGCCCAAAGTGCTGAGGATGAATCTCCTGTCGCAAACTGGCAAAACCTCGACTTAAAATCTGATGGTGTTTTTGGGATCAGTACAGAGAAAGCCTATACTGAAATTCTGAAAGGTAAAAGATCATCTCCAATTATTGTGGCTGTTATTGATGGTGGAATTGATACTGAACATGAGGATCTCAAAAAGGTGCTGTGGACTAACCAGAAAGAAATTCCGGGTAATGGTATTGACGACGATAAAAATGGCTATATCGATGATATACACGGCTGGAATTTTATAGGTTCACCTAAAGCCAATATCCATTATGATAATATGGAGGTTATCCGTCTTATCAATAAACTGCAGCCTAAATATGCCTCTGCTTTGAATTCTACCCCTTTTACTGAGGAAGAAAGAAAGGAATTCCAAACCTATAAGAAATTGGTGACTGATTACATGGCAAAACTGCAATCCGCTCAAATAGGACTTCAGAATACGACGATGATCAAGAAATATCTGGATGAAATCCTGGTCAAAATGGGTAAGGATAATCCTACTGCAGATGATTTTGGAGATTATAAAGCTGCAAATGATGTAGAATCCCAAGTGGTTAAGTTCATTAAACCTGAATTGAAGAAACGTGATTTCAAAAAATTCTACGATGAACTTAAGGATGGTATAAAGTATTATGATACACAGGTAAAATATCACCTGAATGTTGATTTTGACCCAAGAAAGGATTCAGTTGGTGATGATTATGCCAATAGCTATGAGCGTTATTATGGAAATAATAATGTCAAAGGACCGGATGCTGAGCATGGTACTCATGTTGCCGGAATTGTTGGGGCAATACGTAGTAATGATCTGGGTATTAAGGGAGTTGCTGATAATGTGAAAATTATGGCTATCCGCACAGTTCCTGATGGAGATGAGCGTGACAAGGATGTGGCTAATTCTATCCGCTATGCGGTAGATAATGGAGCAAAGATTCTTAATATGAGCTTTGGAAAGGCCTATGCCTGGGATAAAAAAGTTGTTGATGAGGCTGTTAAGTATGCAAGTTCTAAGGGTGTTTTACTTGTACATGCCGCCGGCAACGATGGAAAAAATACGGAAAAGGAAGACAATTTCCCTACACGTTTGTATACTGATAGTACAGGTGTAGTAATGGGGACTGCTCCGGGTTGGATAGAAGTTGGAGCATCGGGATGGAAAAATGATGAAGAACTGGTTGCCTCTTTTTCTAATTATGGTGGTAAAACCGTAGATGTATTTGCTCCGGGTGTTAAGATCAACTCTACAATGCCGGGTTCAACTTATAAAGAGAATGACGGTACCAGTATGGCTGCACCGGTTGTTTCAGGCCTTGCTGCAATGATCTGGTCACACTATCCACACTTTACTGCCGTGCAGATAAAAGATATTATAATGAACTCAGTTGTAAAGGTAGATCAGAAAGTTAAAATCAAAGAAGAGGGTGACAGCAAAAAAGTATTGCTTAGTGATATTTCTGTAACGGGTGGAATTGTAAACGCTTATAATGCATTGCAACTGGCCGAGAAGACTAACTCTACTGCTAGGGTAAAGTCAAAATAGAATATATTTTCGCTTTAATAAAAAATGCACCATTTTCATGGTGCATTTTTTATTTGACCTGGTTTAATTAGTTTAGAATGAGAGACCAGTTTTAAGTGTAAGGTAATGTCCTTCCTTTGAGAATCCATATCCGCTTGACACCAAAATCTTATTATAGAAGTTAAGCCAAACTCCCGGACCATATCCTTTGTGCCATGTACTGCTATCAGGGAGATCGGAATAGACCCTTCCTGAGTCGAAAAATCCGAACAGCCCCATATCTCCTGTAAAAACATAGTTTCTGAAATGTGCGACTTTAAACCGTACTTCGGTGTTTTGATAAAGATGTGACCTCCCTGAAAAACGATTATTTCGGAAGCCTCTTAAATTTGTATTACTGCCTAATGAATTCGCCTGGAAGAATTTATAATCCCCAATATTTGCAGATGCCCCGATTCTTATTGCTGCAGTTACCGGAAAATTAAAATTAGGTGTAGCATAAAATGACAGATCGGTTTTTAATTGCATGTAGCGGTTCTTAGTGTTTCCAAGTTCATTGAAAAAATTGATTTCGTTTTTCCAGCGAACACCAGAGGTTGGGAACAATTTATCATTTACGAAATCAATGTTAGCATAGCTACGAATTGTGCCGTACCGGGAAGGCTTTTCAATGTCTAACCTATCTGGAAAAGAGAGAGTGCTTACATACCGGTCAGCAGGCTTTTCAACCCTGAAGAATTCATAGCCAGGACCAATCCCAACTTTGAATGCATTTGTAAATCGGTATTGAAGAAATGCTGAAATGCTCAGGTTTTTGGTTCGAATCCTGTAGTAATCAATATTATCATCAATATTTACTGTTGAATTTCCCTCGCCATAATAATTGAAAGTATATTTTGGGGCATTTAGATGAGCCTTTAAAACCATATCCATGTCTCTTGCAAACAATGAATAAAAATTTGCATCATAACGCAGGGAGTGTGCTCTTGTCTTAGGTGCGTAATTTCCGGTCAGACTCTGGTCATAGCTATAAGGAAACTTTCTGAATCCGTAGTGTTTCATTCCATATCCTCCGCCAATGAAAAGTCCATCCTCAGCATTATAATCTAAAGAGGGCTTTATTCCGCTTTTATCATAGTAAAAGGTGTTTTCTTTATACTCATTTACATAATTTTCGTCAGATAGACGTAGAGCGGTGTTTGGACCTGTTTTTATTATGTTCTTTTCAGTTTTCAGATCATAGAAAAATGTTCTGCCACCGCTTGAATTATCAATGAATGAATCATTTTTTTCTCCTCCAACCACACGCACCTTAATGCCTCCGTTGCCGGTGGATCCAATGATCAATATGCTGTCACGTCCGTTTAAAGCAAACAGGTTAAGTTCACTGGTTTCAGAATTCTCGAACGTTCTGAAATATAATGGACGGCTCACATGGTCATTTGAATCGATCTTATGAATGCTAAGTCTGGTTGTTGTTTCAAAACGTTCGATCTTAAAAAACTCTTTTTTATCTGAGCCGATCACAGTAACCTCCTTAGCCAATACTTTATAATATTCGCTCGCCACTGAAAGCAATTGGCCACGCCGGGATTTAAGTTTTGCTATAATTTCTGCACCTGCTTCTTTAAATACTTCTGCAGGCATTTTCTTTACCGCTGTTTCAATTATTTCATCGCTAAGATCTGCTTGTAGCTGAATTGTTATCCTTTTCCAGTCCTCAAGTGATAATTCATTGAGCAAATTTCGGTCGAGATTTCTAGCGGCTATAGAAAGCTCAGCCGGATCTCCTATTTTACTTTCAAATGATTGAATGTCAGGCAATACCTTTGTAATCAGACCAGGAATCAATCCGTCGAATTTGGTGAAGGCCTGATCGCGGTCTCTCGGAATTGGGCGGTAAAGTACTCCATTTTCTTTTTCAAATTCACCCCATCTCCACTGATCTTCATGCCTGTCCCAATCGCCGATCAGAATGTCAAAAAGCCTGGATTTCAGGAACATGATCTGGTCAATTTCATTATCGTTGTCTTTCCTCAGTTTTTCATACATCTTTGGGGTGCCCACAGCATTTTTTGCATTTCCGAATGAATTGAAATCAGAAAGGTCTTCATCAGGTCTTGCTTCAATAATTCCCAGTTTGCCCCCAACCTGTTGTATATACGGACCAAGTAAGGTAGAGTATGGCATATAAACCAATTCTGGGTTAGTGTGATATATTCCAATAGCTTTTGCCATATCCGGTATCATTAAAGCTCCGTATGGATGAGCTGAAGAAATCTGATCCTGTATCAGGTCCTCGGCAAATGTTTTTAGAAATCCTTCAGGCAATAATGCTGCAGGGTTTTTTGCTACAGTCCGAAACTGATACACATTTTTGTCTGCCCCCTGTAACTGAAGGCTTGTGGTTTGTTTGCCACCCCCAAGTTTAACAGGAGTTAAACCACCACCGAATGTTTTCAAATCAAGATATTTAACATTAATTGGAATTGCCCAGGTATCCCTGTAATGTTCCCCAAAGAGATATCTCTTAACCTTTCCGGCCTTAAAGGCATCGCCGGCTATAATTGTTTTGCTGCTGTCGGCATAGTTGATTATTTTTTCTTCTGTGCTTTTTTCTTCTGCTTTTGCTGGTATCGCATAGAGTGGTGTCCTGTAAACTATTTTGCCTGTAGACCCATCCCCAACAGGTTCCCAGAATTCGAGCCATGCCTGACCATTATTGTAATAAT
>CAZGCG010000229.1:0-5919 GCA_964524205.1 uncultured Sphingobacterium sp.
AAGCTCGATTTCCCCTCCGGGTAATTCTATTCGAATAAGTCTGATTTTTAACGGTGTATTTTTAGTATAGGTTTTATCTGTAAGATCCATACGCTTTCCCGGGAAGAATTCCACGACTTGCGATGTCTTACCACTCTTGAGAAACTCGCTTGCTACGGAGTTGAAATTAGACTTGGCTCTAATCACAAAAGCAACGTTCTTTTCATAGTGTTCATGAAAAAGGTCATAGGATGGATAGCCCCGGTCATAGATCACCAGATCCCCTTTTTGACAATGTTGCAACTGCTGCAGAGCAAGTTCACGTTCCCCAATGTCCATAGGTGTCAAAATACTATTGAGAGCCAAACGGTTAGATAAATCGTAAAGCACCGAAGCTCGTGCCTGCACGGTGTAAGCTTGGTTTTGGTTCGTGGACTTTCCGTACAAATCTTCCAGTTCCTTGGTAGTGGGTAAGGTGATGCACGTACCATCTACAGCGAGCACCCTAAAGCCATTCAAAATAAGCTTTACATTCGAATTATCTGTATAAAATTCATCGGTTAGCCTTTTGATCAAATACAGGAAGACATCAGGAGATACTTTATTGCGGGCCTGTACAAAAGCACTTTTGGTAAAAAAGGATTGACCCCGACCAAGCTTTTCTTTTAGATGGTTGACAAAGTTTACAATTTCCAATGAAAGACTTTTGTTCAAAAAATTGACCATAAACAGAATTGTTCCTGAAAATGACTGTTTCCTGTTCCTGGTAAAATCTTTTTCGCTCATTTTAAATCGCTCACAAAGAAAATTACTGAAAATTTCTGTCTGAAGTACCTTTAAAATTTCAATAGCAGTTTTTTTGCATGATACTTAACTAATTGATTACCAGTATAATATACAAAAAATAATTGATGAATTAGTTATAAATGGTTGATATTCAGCGATTTATATCGCTAACTTAATGACATTGGGCGAAAGCCACGACCTCATTTTTTTAATACCTATTTTAATATATCAAACGCCACGACCTCATACTCGAACACCGGCAGGAAGCAAATACCCGTAACGGACATATTGCAGGGTAAACATAGCTAACCCAATTTCTTCTTTAAAATTCCTTAAATTTTATCCCCAAAAAATTAATTCAATCAAAAATTCGAAACAAAATCGAGCCGGAAGAAAGATAATAAAGCAAGATAATAAGATGATTAGCCTAATAAGATCAAACAAGCAAAACCGAAGCCCCTTTATAGGCACTCCCCTGCACCACTCCTTTAGCTTCCAGCCGCTTATCGATATAACTCTGGATCTGAGATTTCTTCATTCCCCAGTTTGGAGCGATCAGCAAATCAAAATCGGCGAGACCAAATAGCCTTTGGAGTACAATATCAGGTCTTAATAAAGGAATGAATTCAGCTATAAAGTCGGTGTATTCATCAATTGTGAATACTTTAAAAGGATCACGGGCATATCTTGATCCCATGATCGAGCCTTTCACTATATGAAGATGATGTAGTTTAACAAATTTGATTTGAGGGTATCTGTTGATCTCATCTGCATAGCGCAGCATCATTTCATGGGTTTCCCATGGGAAGCCGAAAATGGTATGTACACAGATATCAACCTTTGTATTCTCTGCCAGTTGAATTGCATTCAGGAATTCCTGGTGGGTACATCCCCTGTTGATCTGCAGGAGGGTGTCGTCATAGATCGATTCCATCCCCATTTCCAGGTCTACATCAAAGCGATCAGCATAACTTTCAAGTAATGCCAGCTTCTCAAAATCAATACAATCGGGGCGGGTTCCGACCGATAAACCGACAATACTTTCTGTATTGATACTCAGAGCCTCATCATAAAGCATTTTGAGGTAATGTGTTGGAGCATAGGTATTGGTATTGGGCTGAAAATAGATAATGAACTTTTCGGCTCTGTAATTTTTATAAGCCCTTTCCATACCCTGCTCGATCTGTTCGCGAATGGTTGGAAGTTTTCGGGAAAGTTCAGGAGTGAAGGAATCTACATTACAATAGGTACATCCGCCGTAACCTTTGCTCCCATCACGGTTTGGGCAGGTAAATCCGGCATCAGCAATAATCTTATATACGCGCTGCCCATCGTACTTATTTTTAAGATAAGCGCCATAATGATTATAATTCTTGTATCCGTAATCTAAAGGTGTTCCCAAAACTTTATTTTTGCAAAGATACAAAATTCAATCTTACCCATAAACTCAGGCTATGCTCCGTATATATTATAAGAAAGATAAACGACTGGCGAAAGAAAGTGACATCACTTTATTGCGTGCAATCCCGCTTAGCGACATGGTATGGGTAGATCTGCAAAATTCTACCGTCGAGGAAAAAGTAACCATCGAAACCTATTTTGATATTAAATACTCTTCAGTAGAAGAGTCCTCAGAGATTGAAAGCTCGTCCCGCTTTAATGAACTGGACGATGAACTGATCATCAACTCCAATTTCCTATCTCTTAAACAACAGGATTTTGATTATTGTCCGGTATCCATTATCCTGGAAAAAGGAATTCTATTTACCTACCGGGATGACGATCTGAAAACCTTTGGCGAATCCGTCAAAAAAATCAAATCCAATCCGGGATCATTTACAAACGGGTATCACATCCTGCTCACAATTCTTGAAACAGGAATTGAACAGGATGCAGATATCATTGAAGGGCTTGCAAAAGACATCGCCGACCTGAATAAAAAATTAACCCTGAATAGAAAACGTTCAGACGAAGAGATCCTCTTAAAGATCGCTTCTTTCCAGAACTATAACATCCTGATGCGTGAAAACATCGTGGACAAGCAGCGCCTTGTATCCTCCTTAATGAAAAGCAGTCTCTTTCCTGAAGAATACATGCCTGTACTGAGGATTATGATCAAGGATATAGGTTCTTTGATCGAGCACAATAAATTCGCCTTCGAACGTTTGGAATACCTTCAGGATACCTTTATGGGTCTTGTTAACATCGAACAGAACCGGATTATTAAAATTTTTACGGTAGCAACAGTGGCCTTTATGCCTCCTACACTGATCGCCAGTATTTACGGTATGAATTTTAAAATTATGCCGGAACTGGGCTGGGATTATGGATACCTGTTTGCTATTTCGCTCATGGTTTTGTCTTCAGTGTTTACCCTAATCTTTTTCAAAAAGAAAAACTGGTTGTAACCTAAGTCATTTTTTACCGGAATACTTATTCGTATCTTGTATAGATGGCGAATTGCAAATACTTGTAATAGCCTTTTAAAACCAGGAGGGTATTATGAAAACACCGATGAAAAACAAATCCAATGAAAACCAGCAGGGTAGTTCAAAAGGAAATCAATCGATCCATGCTCAAAAGGAAACGCTGAAATCAAGAGGTATTTCAAACAGCGGAGGGCAGATGTCTTATCAAACAGACAATAAACAGGCTACCGTGAATAAAGGAAATGAAAACTCTATGGTACAGGGCAAAACAAAGGCACCCAAAATGCCAAGTAAGCATAGTCCTAAGAAGGGTTAAAATAATACATAAGGGCTTTTGAGAGCATAAAGGAAGGCTTTCATATTTAAGCATCGCAATTCGAATGACCCGGAAAGGGTCAAATGTTTATAGCAATTGTTGATACGGAAATCCCGACCCCGAAGGTGGTCGCATGTATCGGAATTCCACATACGACCCCTTCAGGGTCGTAAAACTAGATTTTTGGTGTTTCTATAAACATGCGACCACCTTCGGGGTCGTTTGGATGCTTAATCATACACAATAAATTTTTTGGGCACTAGCTATCCAAATAACCGTAAGCAAACCTGAACCCTGGTTATTATTTCCATCCCCCCTAAACCGCTCATCAATCCAATTATTCTTACCTTTGTACCCCAATCAGGAACCAAAATGACCGAAGTCTACAAACCTAAACATAAGATACGTTTTGTTACAGCAGCTGCCCTGTTCGATGGGCATGACGCAACTATCAACATTATGCGTCGGATACTTCAGTCCTCAGGGGCGGAGGTAATCCATCTCGGCCATAACCGATCAGTGCAGGAGGTTGTAAACTGTGCGATTCAGGAGGATGTTCAGGGTATTGCGATGACCTCCTACCAGGGTGGGCATACTGAGTACTTAAAATACATGTATGATCTGCTGCAGGAATCCGGTGCAGGCCATATCAAAATATTTGCGGGCGGTGGCGGTGTAATCCTGCCGACTGAAATTAAAGAACTTAAAGAATACGGCATCACCCAGATCTATTCACCTGATGATGGCCGAAAAATGGGACTTCAGGGTATGATCAATGATATGCTCCAGGCATGTGATTTTCAAACCCATACCAACCTGACGAATGAACTTCAGGGCATTCAGCAAAAGAATGTGAATGCAATTGCTTCTGCAATTACACTGACAGAAAACCATCCGGAGCAGACGGAGAACTTCCTGAAAGAACTTGAAAAATTAAATGCAGATAAAAAAGTCCCGGTTATTGGAATAACAGGAACCGGAGGAGCAGGAAAATCATCACTAATTGATGAACTGGTCCGTCGTTTTCTGGTCGAAACGGATAAAAGCATTGCGATAATTTCGGTTGATCCTTCAAAACGCAAAACTGGCGGTGCTTTATTGGGCGACCGGATCCGGATGAACTCCATCAATAATCCAAGGGTTTACATGCGTTCCCTGGCAACCAGGCAGGCCAATTTAGCCCTCTCGAAATATGTGCAGGAGTCGATCGATATCTGCAAAGCAGCAGGATATGAACTGATCATTGTTGAAACTTCGGGTATCGGTCAATCAGATACTGAGATCACCGAACATTGTGATGTATCCTTATATGTTATGACTCCCGAGTTTGGAGCAGCAACTCAACTGGAAAAGATCGACATGCTCGACTTCGCGGATATCGTTGCGATCAATAAATTTGATAAACGTGGTGCTTTGGATGCGATCAGGGATGTAAGAAAGCAATTCAAGCGCAATCATCAACTATTCGATTCTCCGGATGAAGAACTCCCTGTGATCGGCACAATGGCTTCCCAGTTCAATGATCCCGGAATGAATAAACTCTTCGCGGAATTGATGAAGGCCATTTTAAGGAAAACCGGATATGATTTCCAGGCAAAAATGGAATTGATTGGAAAGCATAGCGAAAAGAGTTACATCATTCCGCCAGAGCGGATCCGTTATCTCGCAGAAATCGTTGAAAGTAGTTCAGCTTATGCCGAATGGGTAAATGGACAGAGTAAAATTGCTCAGCAGATGTTTCAGGTTAAGGGGGTATTGGGCCTAACCCAAACCCTCTCCGAAGGAGAGGGCTTAAGAAAGGAATTAGATGGACCATTGACAGTTGTTTATAATAAACTTGAAGAAAGTCTTGATCCGGAATGTCGCAGATTATTGCGTGAATGGCCTGATACAATCAGAAAATATAAGGCTGATGAATTCATTTACAAAGTCCGTGATAAGGAAATTAAGCAATCCCTTTATTCAGAATCATTATCTAAACTAAGAATTCCAAAGATCTCTTTACCGAGATATGAAGCATGGGGCGATATCCTGCGCTGGTTACTGACTGAAAATGTTCCCGGAGAGTTTCCATATGCTGCAGGAGTATTCCCTTTAAAACGCGAAGGCGAAGACCCAACACGTATGTTTGCAGGCGAAGGAGGTCCGGAGCGAACCAATAAGCGTTTTCATTATGTTTCCCTCGGACAACCCGCACACAGGCTTTCTACAGCTTTCGACTCGGTCACGCTTTACGGAGAAGATCCAGGCCTCCGTCCCGATATTTACGGTAAGATCGGGAATTCAGGAGTCAGCATTGCGACACTTGATGATGCTAAAAAACTGTACAGCGGATTTGATCTGTGCCATCCTTCAACATCGGTATCCATGACCATTAACGGTCCGGCACCAATGCTGCTTGGCTTTTTC
>CAZGCG010000230.1:0-5805 GCA_964524205.1 uncultured Sphingobacterium sp.
CTCTTGGTTCTTGACTCTTGGCTCTTGGTTCTTGGCTCTTGGCTCTTGGTTCTTTGATCCTTGATACTATTTATATGACATCATAAAATCCCATACCCTTTCAAAAGAATTATAATCCATGTTCAGTCCCTTAACCAAAGGCTTTCCCGGTGCCCGGAGGGTTGGGTGAGTATGAGCACCGCCAATGATTTTATAAAGGATTACATCATTTTTGCCTTTATAATGCTGAATTTCAACGGTAGAGTTATCACCAGGTTCAACATCAGGCAGATGTGTGATTTTCGCTTTTTTCTTAGCACTATTCCTGGCTACCCAATAGGCTACATTTTCATCGCCTGATAATATTACCGGTGTACGGGTCACCTTAATTGTACCACCGTTCCATTTAATTACAGAATCTGCAGTACCGCTTGTAATGATGACAGGTATTGGTTTGGCATTTGCAAACTCTTTGGCTACGCCCGGACTTATTGTCGAGACAAATGGAGCAATGGCCCTGATCTTCTCTGGAATATCACAGCTTAATCGATAGGTCATCATTCCTCCGTTCGAACTGCCTGAGAAATAAACCCGTTTTGGGTCTCCTTTGAAATCCCTGATGAAGAGCTCTATTAAATTTGTTAAATATCCCACATCATCGATATTATCGGTTAGAGGGTAGCTGCCGCCCAATTTATCATTCCAGTGTTTTGATGTCGCATCAGGATAAACAACTATTGCCTTATCGCGCTCTGCGCGTGCATGGTATTGAGGTCCCAGAACATTAACCCCAATCTGTGCACTGGCACCCATCCCGTGAAGAAAGAATACTACTGGTACTTTCTCTAAGCTTTCAATCCCTGATGGAATATAATACATGTATTTACGCTGCAGGCCATCATAACTTATGGAATCGGTATGCAGACCTTGTTCTTTAGACGATTGACCAAAACTAAACTGGCTGCAAAACAGGCAGATAAAAAGGCAAATACATTTAATTTTCATGTTGCTAAAAATCATTAGGGGCTTTGATAATCAAGTATCAGGAAAATTTATGAAAATTTCTTCGTTTAACTGATAGAGATCAACTTTTATCTGTTTTAACTTTCCAAAAAATGTGTATTTTGTTCTGCGAATGATTGTGTGTCTGATTAATTCCCGGAATCGAAATTTAATCTAAAAGGCCCCATCCAACAAATAAATTCAAAAACATAATAAACAGATGAAAATCGGTCTTTTTATACCCTGTTATGTTAACCAGTTATATCCAAATGCTGCGATAGCCACACTTGAGTTACTTCAGAAATTAGGTGCTGATGTTAGCTATCCTGCTAAACAAACCTGTTGTGGTCAGCCAATGGCAAATTCGGGTTACGAACACCTTACCCAATCCTGTAATGATCTTTTCGTAGAAAATTTTTCCGGATTTGACTATATCGTAGCACCATCTGCTAGTTGTGTGCTGCATGTCAAAGATCATTTGCACTCACACGCTGATGAAGCAGCGGCAACAGAAATTCGTGGAAAGATCTACGAACTGGTAGAATTTCTGACTGACGTTTTAAAAATTGAGAAGCTTGATGCTCATTTTCCACATAAAGTTGGGATTCATCAGAGCTGTCATGGATTAAGAGGTCTTCATCTGGCGCAGATGTCTGAACTGGTGGCACCGGATTTTTCAAAACCCCGTCATTTGCTGAACATGGTTTCCGGCCTGGAGTTAACAGATCTTGACAGGGTGGATGAGTGTTGTGGCTTTGGAGGTCTTTTCTGTATAGCAGAGGAAGCAGTATCCGTTAAGATGGGTAAAGACCGTATTACAGATCATACAAAACATGGCGCTGAATACATTACCTCGCCTGATCTCTCTTGTCTGATGCACATGGAAGGAATCCTGCAGCGAAATAAAAGCAAAGTTAAGATCATACATATAGCAGAAATATTAAACAGTTCATCCATAAAGGCATGAAAAGTACTTTAGATCACGCAGCATTAGCAGAAGAATTTAATAAAGATGAAGAACGTGTCGACTGGCATGATGGTGCCCTTTGGTGGATCAGACAGAAGCGCGACCGCTCTGCTCATCAAACCCCGCAGTGGGAGGAATTAAGGGAAGCGGCATCAGCAATTAAATCGAATGTAATTTCCAATCTGCACGATTATCTTATTCAGTTTGAGGAGAATCTGAAGAAAAATGGTGTTAATGTTTACTGGGCATCCGATGCAGAGGAGCATAATCAGATTGTCTATTCTATCCTGAAAGCAAAAGAGATCAAACAAATGGTTAAGAGTAAGTCTATGCTTACTGAAGAATGTCATTTGAATGAATTTTTGGAAGATAGGGGTATTGAGGTAATCAATTCTGATTTGGGGGAATATATACAACAGATTGATAATGAGCCGCCTAGTCATATCGTATTGCCTTGTATTCACAAGCGTAAGGAAGAAATTGGAGAACTCTTTCATGAGCATCTTGGGACAGAGAAAGGTCTCTCAGATCCTACTTTACTGACCCGTGTGGCACGTAAACACCTTCGCAATGTATTCCTGACACGTCGGGCAGCACTCACCGGTGTGAACTTTGCCGTTGCAGAAACCGGGGAGTATGTGGTTTGTACGAATGAAGGAAATGCGGATATGGGCGCGCATCTTTCTGAAGTGCAGATCGCTTCGATGGGGCTTGAGAAGATCATTCCTGAGCGCAAGCATCTCGGGGTATTTCTGAGATTACTTGCCCGCAGTGCAATCGGGCAACCCATAACCATTTATTCCAGTCATTATAAAAAACCTCGTCCGGGGCAGGAGATGCACCTGATCCTCGTTGATAAAGGCAGAAGTAATTTACTGGCCCGTCCTGATTTCAGGGAGTCTCTGAAATGCATTAAATGCGGAGGCTGTATGAATACCTGCCCGGTTTACCGTAAAAGTGGTGGTTTAAGCTATCATAATACAATCTCAGGGCCTATCGGGGCAATTCTTGCACCAAATCTGGATATGAAACAGCATGCAGATCTTCCATTTGCCTCAACACTCTGCGGATCTTGTTCCAATGTATGCCCAGTTAAAATTCCGATACACGATCAGCTTTATAAATGGCGCCAGGAGATTGTGAAACAAGGATATTCTGCCAGCCGTAAAACTTTCAGTATGAAGGCGATGGCTTTGACACTTTCTTCTCCCGAAATTTACAGGACAGCCGGAAAAACAGGACGCTGGTTATTGAATAATGCGCCATTTGCTATCAACAATAAGTTTAATCCCTGGTATAAGCAGCGCGATATGCCGGATAGCTCGCAGCAATCCTTTGGGGAATGGTATGCTAAGAATGGATCTAAGAAATGATTAACAGAATTTGAATGAGTACCAGAGAAAAAATACTGGCGGCTGTAAAAAAGAATCAGCCACCGCTTTCTGCACTTCCGGATATTTCGGTTTTTAAGGTGCATGAAGAAGATGTAGTTAAAAAGTACAGTGAAATGTTTGCGGGAATTGGGGGCTTGCTTGTTTCGGCAGGAAGTCTTGAGAATGTAAAGTACCTGATCAGAAAGGATTTTGATCAAAGCAAACGAATACTGAGTAATATTCCGGCTTTAAGTGATGTAGCCGAGCTGTCTGACCCTGATGCAGATCCTCATACACTTGAGGATGTTGAATTAGCCATTATTGAAGCACGCCTGGCTGTTGCAGAAAATGGTGCTGTCTGGTTGACGGAGGATATTATGGGACATCGTGTATTGCCATATATTGCTCAGCATCTTGCTGTAATTGTTAGGGAGGAAAGCATTGTTTCAACCATGCATGATGCTTACGCAAAAATAGCTTCAGAAGATTATGGATTTGGGGGCTTCATTGGTGGCCCATCTAAAACAGCCGATATTGAGCAGGCTTTGGTGCTTGGTGCTCATGGTCCTTTAAGTATGACCGTTTATTTGATTAAATAATTTACCTGAATACAAATGAAGAACGATTCAATCATCATTCGTGATAATTTAAAACAACAGTACAGAGATATTTATACTGATGAAGTTTTGCTTGCGTTAAACACAATGGCTCATTTCAATAAATCAGTAAAGCATTTAATGAATGAGCGAATCAAACGCCGCAATGATCGTCATACAAACAGTAAAAGAATTGAATTTTACGACCCTGAAAGTCTGATTCCGGGTTCTTCAATAAAAGTAAAAGATGCCCGGGAAGGCAGGTTCGAAGGCTCAGTGATTCCGCATGATCTTCAGCGGCAATGGATTCAGGGAACTGGTCCGGCAGCGAAACCTAATGCAAGTCTGGAAAGCAGCATCAGGAATGCAGCTTATGCCCTTTTATCCGGTGCTGATGGCTGGATGTTTGATGGGGAAGATGCCTTAGGACAGATCGCCAGCATGTCACTGGATAATCAGCTAAATCTCAAGCTTGCCATTTCCAAGGATCCTGTTTTCTTAAAAGTAGCCGAGCAGGTTGCCGCTGAGATGAACAGATGGTCGGAAGGATTTCTGGGGCAAGAAATTGTAAAGGACTGGAAAAGCCAGCTTGATTTTACGACAAAGATATTCCGCTGCCGCGGACTTCATTTAGACGACAGGCATATTCGTGATGCCGATGGTGTAGCTCTGGCTGCATCAATCGCTGATCTTTGTCTCTATGTTGTGAATAATTACAGACAATTGTGTAAATCAGGTTCCTCTATAGTGTTGTATTTACCTAAAATACAGACTGCCGGAGAGGCTGCTTTATGGAATAGCATGTTAAGCGCACTGGAAGACCATCTGGGTCTTGAAAACGGAACAATTAAAGTATATCTGCTGGTAGAGCAGCTTGAAGCTACCTATCAGCTGATGGAGATCAGAGCGGTTCTGGGCAAGCATTTCGTAGGTTATAATACCGGTCGCTGGGATTATATTAACAGCGTTTCAGATGCGATGGCCTGGGATAAAAGCTTTATCAATCCAAATATTGAGTCGGTAACCATGACCTATGGTTATATGCGGAATTATGAAGACCGCGTACGCAGGGCAGTTAATACACCGGATATAAATGGAAACTGTGCAATCTGGCAGGGAGGTATGGAACCCAACATCCCGGTAGGATCGGCAGAAGGTGTTGCCGCCAGTATGAAAAAAGCTTTGGCCGGTGCAGAGAGGGAACAGCGTGAAGGAGCAAGTGGCAAATGGGTAGCTCATTGGAAAATGGTGAATATCGTAAGGCCTGTTTGGGAAAAGATTGGTGAAGCAAATCAGGTTGGACGTAAATTCCCTGCCCTGACCTACACTCAGCAGGATGCAGACGGATTAATTTTACTTGAACCGGCGCCAATAACGATCAGGGGAGCCAGAAATTTGCTGAGTGTAGCCATTCAGTATGGAAATGCATTTGCGCAGGGTATGCAGGCAGCTGCACTGAAGGCGGCAGATGATTTTGGGAATGATGATATACTCTATCTGATGGAGGATATGGCAACCGGAGAGATAAGATTAAGCATTGTATGGGAATGGGTGCATAAGGGAGCTAAATTTACTGTAGATGATCCGGGTACAGGAGTCAGGGCCGGGGATATATTCACAAAAGAGCTGCTTAGAAGTCTGATCGATGAGGAGTATGAGAAACTGCTCAAAGCGGATAATAAAGATGTGTATGATGCTTCAAAAACAACAACCCTGCCGATAGCAAGGGAGATTGCAGAGATCTATGTTTTCAATGAATTTAAGATTCCATGGTTTATTGACCTGCTCAACATCAACCTGAATAACGAGAACCTGCAGGAAGCTAAGAAAAGAATATCAGATTATATTCAGGCCTTTAAAAACGAAGGCAAACGTATCACTGAAAATC
>CAZGCG010000231.1:0-5790 GCA_964524205.1 uncultured Sphingobacterium sp.
CAATGGCAAGTACTCGCTAAACAAAGTCTGCAGGAACTGGAGAGCGTACACGGTGGAAGGCGGGGGACCGTATCTTTCACTACTCAAAAGCCCGACGAGCTCCGATGGTACACCTCGCACGCCACAACGGTGAATACCAGTAACCATAATGAGCTGATACTGAATACCCGGGGAGGAGTGACTGTCAACAAAGATTTGAAAAGCCCGTCTTACGGAGGCGCTATCAAGGGCTTTGCAGGTAGTTATGTGTGGAAGATCAATATGGGCGAATCTGCCAGCCAGGTATATGCCTTTAAAAATGATCAAATGGTGGATCTCGCTAAAAATCGCGATGGACAAACTAAGTTCGTTCGTATCCAGCCCGCCGCAGACGGGTTCCTGAATAGCTCTGAAACCCTGGGAACTAACTACGTCACACATTATGAATATGCCAGTCAAAAATGGAAGAACAATACCTTTTGGGGTAATAATTTCATCAGTCTTCGGCACAATGGCAAAACCTATGCGATAGCCTTTACCCGCTTTACCAGTGCAAATGGCATGACCATCATGATGGAATCAGACAACCGGGTGGTGGTTCAGGACCCTCAAATCCCCTCCATCCAAACCGTTCACTACCCGATGAATACCCTCAAGTCTGTTCCCGGTGAATATGGTGTTGCAATTCAGGCTTCGAAATATGGGGATAACGTATTTGTGATTTTCCATAGCCACACAGCCAACACCCGCTATGGAGTAGTGAAAGTGAACCTGAGCAATCTTACTGTACAGACCATCCAGACGCCGGAATATGTTGTTCCACCTGTTAATGCAGCCCGTGGGATTCTGGACAATGGTTCCTTACTGGAAGTAGATGAGGCCGGTAACCTTTATATAGTAGAGATTCGAAGCGAAAATACGAATGCCATTTACAGCATCCGAAAATATGCGGCTAGCGGAGGGAATGAGGTCATACTAAAAGAACAGGACCTGCATTCCAATACCCAGATACAGGGCTTAAAATGGTTTAACGGAAAACTCCATGTGGCACTTATAAACCGTGAGGATATTCCGGATGGCAATCCAAATGACAATAGTTTTCAAATGATGTATCATCAGCAGATTATTTCTCCGAAATAACCCTCATCATGACACGGGCGCTACACCTCTTTCTTTGCTTTGGCTTGATTGCTTTTTCTCAGGTTCAAGCTCAGCAAAAAGATTACTACAACGAAAATCAAACCCGTTATGGCACTTTTCGCAATTATGTAAACGGTGGATCCAAATTAGTGACCACATTCAGGGGTGAGACAGATTATACTGCCGGAATGGGGGCCGGGCAGCAGGAAGTGAAAAGGATGACGGCAGAAAGAGAAAGACAAAGGCAAATTGAATTTGAGAGAATGAGGAATTCCTCTAAATCAAATCAATCCAACTCGAATCAGACAAATGCAAATCGTACACCGGTAAATGATGTGAGGGTTGAAACCTTAAAGTTTTCCAGCGGCAATACTTATATAGGCAAAACCCTCAATGGCGAACCACACGGTGAGGGCACAGTCACTTTCGCAAGTGATGGCAGGGTAATGAAAGGCGAATTTCAATATGGGCAAGCGAATGGTATGATGACCATTACTGACAAACTTTACGTACAGACCGGGAAATTTGTCAATGGCAAGCCGGTAGGCGACCAACGGTATGAATTTGACGATGGTAAAACCAAATTGGTTGAGATAAGGAATATGGAAACGGGTGCCTCTAGTGTTCAATATCCCGACAAAACTTCTTTTTCCGGTACATCAGACGAAAATGGGAAATACCTGAAAGGAAAGGTTTTATACACAAGCGGAATCACCTTTGACGGTGATTATAGAAACGGAAGACCCTACCGGGGCATTTGGGAAAAAGATGGCAGGGTGATGATTGGTGAGTTCGGTGAGGCAACGCCAACGGAACTGTATCTCAAGTTTGGCTATCACTATGACCCAAAATATAATGAGCAAACCTATGGTAGTTTTGCTCCCGGAATGAAACGTATCGGTTATTCAAGAAAAGTATCCCCTGACAAAACGGTACAGCATTACATCTACGGAGAAAATGAAACAGAGATTTACGTTTATGCACAATTTCCAGGTGGCAATTTACTCTCGCTAAAAGCCAAGCAAGATGGTTACGAATATTTAGGCACTTATTATAAAGCTGCCACCAATGAACTTGACCCGGTCATTTACAGCAAAAAAAATGGGGTTCAGGTCATTCCGGCAGATAATCCCCTTGCCGAAAAGGCCAAAGCTTATTCACGTGAAGTGGCTCCGGCCATCAATGCAGGTAAGCAGCAATATGAGGCGAAATTAAAAGAAGTGGAACCTTATATCGCTCAATATAATGAGATGAAAAAAGGCGAAGCTAAAAAAGAAATTACCACAGGAAATACAATAACTGCCGAAAATAAGCCTGAAACAGCAAGTGCCGTGAATAGCACAAATACTGCTGCCACAAGCAATACTGCAAGTACAATAACTTTTTATGGAGGAGTTTATACCGGAGAACTAAATGCCGCTAAGCAACCTCATGGAAGAGGAACATATAAATCAGCTGACGGTTCTTACACTTACGAAGGTAATTATGTGAATGGTAAACCTATGGGCAAAGGGAAAAGCATATGGAAAAGCGGTGAGATATACGAAGGAGATTTTGTAGATGGGAACAGGCAGGGAAAAGGAAAGACTACTCTGGCTAATGGCGATGTATATGAAGGCGAACTTGTTGACGGATTATGACATGGTAAGGGGAAATTAACTTACGCCAACGGAAAAATTACTGTGGGGGTATGGTATCAGGGAGAGCTTGATCCAAAGCCGATTATGATAGGTTCCGGGAAGGCAAAATTTGTATGGGATGATAAAGTATATGAAGGAGCATTTGTTAACGGAAAACGTACCGGAAAGGGTAATATGACCCACAGCAATGGAACTATTGCACAAGGTGATTATGTAGATGGAAGTCTAAGTGGCAAGGGTAAAATAAGCTGGGGAGATGGAAATAGCTATGAAGGGGACTTTGTAAACAACCAGCTTAATGGCAAAGGCAAAATGATATATGCTAATGGCGATGTATATGAAGGAGAGTTTAGTGGAGGCCTCGCTAATGGTAAAGGCAAAATGAACTATGTAAATGGAACCATTGAAGAAGGTAACTGGGCAAACGGGGTATTTAAAGGGAATAAGTAACCTGAGTCGCTCCTATTAATAGCTAAAGATAGCTATCTGTGTATAGAAAGCTTGGCAGTTAAAAGATACTATGTGGTTTTAACCAGTACCTAAGATTTAAATTGAATGATAAAAAGTACGGGAAACCCTATAAACAAGCAAAAAGACCGGTTTAATTTTATTCTTGTAAAAACGTGAATAATTAACCTGATGAGTAGATTGAAAACGAATGATATATGAAGAGTTTTACTGATTTTTTAAAGTTTTTTATGGGATTTATTGTATTTATCATTAGAAAAAACACTTGATCAGTTTAAATTGCCCTAGATGCTTTTTGTGTAAAAAATCAGAATAAAGCTGTGATTAACCTTTAATACTTTATGATGACCAATTAACCTTTATTACCTCGGTGCCTACTAGCACCGGGGTTTTATTGAGTATAGTGGTTTAGATTAAAAACAGAATTCATCAATAGTTGATTCTATTAAAACATTTTTAATTAATGTAAAATCAATAATATAGTTATGTAAATCCTAAATCGAATAGATTTAGGCAGAACTTCAAGGCCATCTATTTTTGGAAGGCAAAGATGAATACCGGAGTTTTTTAGTGACTACCTCCTTAAAGCAAAAAGCCAAAAGTTTTAAACTTTTGGCTTTTTAATTATATCAGGTTTTAATTAACCCTTTTGATTCATTCTGATGATATTTAATGCACCACCAGCTTTGAACCACTCGATCTGCTGCTCATTATAGGTATGGTTTACACTGAATGATTCAGTATTTCCATCCGCATGATGAAGCACAATGCTCAGCGGTTTGCCGGGAGTGAAATCATTTAATCCACAGATATCAATCGTATCATCTTCAAGAATACGGTCATAATCATTCACATCTTCAAATGTCAATGCAAGCATTCCTTGTTTCTTGAGGTTGGTTTCGTGAATACGTGCAAACGATTTTACCAGAATGGCACGTACACCAAGGTGTCTTGGCTCCATTGCAGCATGTTCACGTGATGATCCTTCTCCATAATTTTCATCTCCAACAACAATACTTCCTACACCAGCCGCCTTGTATGCACGGGCTGTAGCAGGTACTGATCCGTATGCACCATCAAGCTGGTTTTTTACGTTATCTGCTTTTTCGTTGAAGAAATTTGTAGCTCCAATGAGCATATTATTAGAGATATTATCCAGGTGACCACGGAACTTCAACCATGGACCAGCCATAGAAATATGATCAGTAGTACATTTTCCTTTTGCTTTGATCAGAAGTTTTAATCCTGTAATGTCTGTTCCTTCCCATGCTTTGAATGGATCAAGCAATTGAAGACGTGCAGAATTTGGATCTACGATCACACTTACTTTAGTTCCGTCTTCTGCCGGAGCCTGGTATCCTGCATCTTCTACTGCAAATCCTTTGGTCGGCATTTCAAGACCTTGTGGCTCATCAAGTTTAACCTGTACGCCTTCTGAGTTAGTAAGCGTATCGGTCAATGGATTGAAAGCTAAATCACCCGCAATGGTCATTGCTGTAACAATCTCAGGAGATGCTACGAAGGCATGAGTGTTCGGGTTCCCGTCGTTACGCGACTTAAAGTTTCTGTTGAATGAAGTAATAATGGAATTTTTACGGGTAGGGTCATCGCTATGGCGTGCCCACTGCCCGATACATGGTCCGCAGGCATTTGCCAGAACCACACCACCCATTTTCTCGAAAGTATTTAGGTAGCCATCGCGTTCTACAGTATATCTTACAAGCTCTGAACCAGGTGTAATTGTAAATTCAGCCTTAGCTACCAATTTCTTATCTACAGCCTGTTGAGCCAGAGATGCTGCTCTTGAAATATCTTCGTAAGAAGAGTTGGTACATGAACCGATCAAACCAACTTCTAAAGTTTGTGGCCATCCGTTTTCACGTACTGCTTCAGCAAATTTTGATATTGGCCATGCCGCATCCGGTGTAAAAGGACCGTTTATATGAGGTTCAAGAGTTGACAGATCAATTTCAATCACCTGATCGAAATAATTCTGAGGATTAGCGTAAACTTCATCATCTCCTGTTAAGTGTTCTTTAACCTGATCTGCTAGTTTTGCAATTTCTTCTCTTTCAGTACCTTTTAAATACGTTGCAATTTTATCATCATAACCGAATACTGAAGTGGTTGCACCAATCTCAGCACCCATGTTACAGATTGTTCCTTTTCCGGTTGCTGAAAGTGATCTTGCTCCATCTCCGAAATACTCAACAATATACCCTGTACCACCTTTTACAGTCAGGATACCGGCAACTTTAAGGATTACATCCTTAGCTGAAGCCCATCCAGAAAGTTTTCCTGTAAGTTTTACACCGATCAGCTTCGGGAACTTTAACTCCCATGCCAAACCTGCCATTACATCACAGGCATCAGCACCACCAACGCCAATGGCAATCATACCTAAACCACCTGCATTTGGTGTATGAGAATCGGTTCCGATCATCATACCTCCCGGGAATGCATAGTTTTCTAAAACTACCTGGTGGATAATACCCGCACCCGGTTTCCAGAAACCAATGCCATATTTGTTTGATACAGATGCAAGGAAATCATAAACTTCTTT
>CAZGCG010000232.1:0-5781 GCA_964524205.1 uncultured Sphingobacterium sp.
AATTTCATAATTAAGCATAAATTTTATTTTTATCGGAAAGTAGTGTATGAATTACGCGAAAAAATATGAATTCTTAAGTTAAGAATTCACCTGCTACTTAATAACCATAATAGTTTATATTAGTATAAACATATTCAACAATTCTCCATTATTGATCATTCCGATGAAAAGAATTTCCTTAATCAGCCTGTTAATCCTTGCACTTAGCAGTGTCAACGCCCAAATAAAAAGTAACTGGTCGCCTGAGCAAACTATTAAACACAGGGGAATCAGTTCAGTAAGGGTATCTCCGGATGGGAAAAAGGTTGTTTATGCAGTAAAAGAGCTAAAAACAATTGAAGGCAAACGCGAGTTTATCAATCATCTTTTTATATCAGACAATAATAAAACTAATACCATTCAGCTTACTCAGGGTGAAAAGAACAATATTAATCCCAGGTGGAGTCCTGATGGGAAACAGATCGCATTTATCAGCAACCGTGATGGGAAGAACAATTTATACTTGTTAACTGTTGGAGGAGGGGAAGCTGAAAGATTAACAGACCTTAAAACCGGAATAATCGATTTTAAATGGAGTATTAAAGGAAATCAAATCGCATTTACCAGTGCTGATTCAGAAACTGAAGAAGAGGCTGGGAACAAGAAATCAGGAAACGACTGGTATTTGATGAATGAAAAATTTAAGCAGGGACGACTCCATGTACTTCAGCTAAATAAAAAAGATAAGGATGGAATGCGTCAGCTTACAGTACTGAGTAAAGAGAACAGACATATCAATTCATTCAGCTGGAGCCCGGATGACCAATGGATTGCCTATGCACATGCGGCCTCCGCAGGTGTTGAAGACAATACCCTCTGCGATATATCGATGATCAATGTCAGTTCGGGTGAAGTTAAAGTTATTGCCAATACCCCGGTGGGTGAAAATCAGCCCCTGTTCAGTCCTGATGGTAATTACATAGCTTATTACAACCTGGATGAAAAAGGAATTTGGGGAGGTACTACTTCTGTTAAAATTTATGCTCTTAAGGCTGGCACTGTTCAAACCTTGGCGGATACACCGAATGGTCCGGCAGAACTGATTGGCTGGAGCAGTGATGGAAAATCAGTTTTTACAATTGAGCCATTTCATACCAGTTCCAGAATATTTCGATTGAGCAGTGATGGAAAACAGGCGGTTGAATGGAATACAGGGATGAAGGGTGTTGTGGGCGGAATCGAATTGAATAATACAGGCACACATTTCGGTTTTACATTTCAGAATACATCAATACCCCAGGATGGCTATATCAGCAGTTCAGGCAGCTTCTCACCGCTAAAAATAAGTAATATTAATCCCGAGCTTGCCA
Organism: uncultured Sphingobacterium sp.; assembly: GCA_964524205.1. Lineage (GTDB taxonomy): Bacteria > Bacteroidota > Bacteroidia > Sphingobacteriales > Sphingobacteriaceae > Daejeonella. The sequence goes on from CAZGCG010000232.1 coordinate 1,350, forward strand.
GTTTACCTGTTTCGAAAACCGAACTGATCAAATGGAAGAGTTTTGATGGAATAGAAATTGAAGGACTTTTAACCTATCCGCTCAACTATCAGTCAGGTAAAAAATATCCTTTTATTCTCAATATTCATGGCGGTCCGGCAGGCGTATTTAACGAAAGCTTTATTGCCACATCGGGTATTTACCCGCTTGCAGGCATAGCAGAAAACGACATCTTCATTCTCAGACCAAATCCGAGAGGGTCAAATGGATATGGCTTAAAATTCAGGGAAGCCAATCACCGCGACTGGGGTGGTGGCGATTACAAAGATCTGATGGCTGGAGTAGATTATGCTATTTCAGAAGGATGGGCAGATCCCGACAAAATGGGTGTTATGGGCTGGAGTTATGGGGGCTTTATGAGCAGCTGGGTGGTTGGGCATACCAACCGCTTTAAAGTTGCAAGCATCGGGGCACCTGTAGTCGACCTGGTCACTCAGGACCTGACCGATGATATACCAGGTTTTCTCCCTTCCTACATGGAAAAACAACCTTATGAAGACTGGACGGTCTATGACGAACATTCCCCCTTAAGATTTGTACAAAATGTGAAAACCCCTGTGCTTCTGCAGCACGGAGAGGCAGATATCAGAGTACCCTTTAGCCAGGGTTTAATGTACTATAATGCCTTAAAACGAAGAGGAGTTCCTGTGCGTTTTCTTGTGCTTCCAAGGCAACCTCATGGTCCTGTAGAGCCATCCATGATTCTAAAAACAGCTCAGACTAATCTGAGCTGGATGTTGCATTATTTGCAGGGTAAAGAATTAGGGTTTTAATCATCGGAAATTCGGAGGCAGGGAGCTTTATCAGATGAATTTTGACCAAAAATACCTGTTCAAATCTGAGCGCCTTGGCTTTAGGAACTGGCTTGAGAGTGATATTGAATTAATGTCCGCAATCAATGCTGATGAAAAAGTGATGGAGTTCTTTCCCGGAATTGCTTCAAAGGATCAGACCGTTGAATTTATTGAAAAGATGCAAGGGCAATTCAAAGAAAAAGGCTTTTGTTATTTCGCGATCGATAAGCTCGAAAATAATGGATTCATTGGTTTTATCGGACTGTCAGAAAAGTCCTTTGAAGCAGTATTTACACCCTGTATTGATATTGGCTGGAGATTAAGCAGTGAAGAATGGAATAAAGGTTATGCTACTGAAGGAGCAAAAAGATGTTTAGAATACGCGAATGAACTGCTGAAACTTGAAAAAATAGTTTCAATTGCCCCGAAAATCAATCTAAAATCGGAACAGGTGATGAAAAAGATCGGAATGGAAAAGGTAATGGAATTTGAACACCCGCTGCTGATTAATGATGAAAGGCTGAGGGATTGTGTTTTGTATCAGATTACAATAAATAAAAATTAAACTGCATTTTAAGGTTGATTTTGGTCTTTCCCTTTGAATTCAGATTAGTGAAAGTACTCAGGTCGACGACCCCGAAGGTGGTCGCATGTTTATAGAAAAGGAATAAATCCCGTTTTTCGACCGCCTTGGGCGGTAACATGTGAACATTAGACCCCTTCAGGGTCGGGATCTCCTTAATATAAATCTGTAAACATATAACCCCTCCATCTCCCCATAAAAAAATCCAGATGACCGCAATCATCTGGATTTAATTAAACTCTATATTTCACGCTTGAAATAGCTGCGATAACGCTGTCCGCTATATCTTCACTTTAGTATCACCACCCTTTTTCAGATCAATATCATGAGGTTCATTCTTTTGCCATGATCCGCGGGTAAAGTCAGGAACATCTACTGAATTTGAACGGTTGTTAACAGACCATTCACTCAATGGCCAAACTGCACTCCATGAAGCCGCATCATAAACATCCTGATCAAGAGGTAAACCATTTCTCAGGCAATCGATCAAGCGCCAGTTCATTAAGAAGTCCATTCCTCCATGTCCGCCCACTTTTTTAGCTAACTCGCCAACCTTTTTAACAATATTTGGAGTGTACTTTTCTTCTAATGCTTTAAATTCAGCTGCATTAACCCAGCCTTCATGGCTGTTAGAGATACTAGGTACAGGGTACTTTAATGCTGTTCCTTTGGTACCGCTAAGCAGGTGTATTCTTGAATAAGGACGCGGTGAGGTCACGTCATGCTGAATCATAATAGTCTTGCCTTTAGTAGTACGAATAGTAGTGGTATTCATATTTCCGTTGAAGTCCTTGTTGGCAAACTCCTTATAAAGATCATTCTTTGCTGCCAGTTCTTTAGCACGGGCACCCATCTGGAAATCATTGGTAGAAACAGAAACAAGGTAGTCCATCCTGTCGCCACGATTAATATTCAGAGCCTGACAAACAGGACCCAAACCATGAGTAGGATAAAGACTACCCTTTCTGGTTGCATTTTCTCTCAAACGCCACATATCCTGGTAACCTTTATCACTAAAGTTAAGGTCGATAAGATTATGAATATAAGCTCCTTCGGTATGCAAAAGCTCACCAAAATAGCCCTGTCTCGACATATTCAGGGTAAGCAATTCAAAAAAGTCATAACAGCAGTTCTCCAGCATCATGCAATGCTTGCGGGTACGCTCTGAAGTTTCAACCAATTGCCAGCATTCCTGCATAGAAACCGCTGCCGGAACTTCAATGGTTACGTGTTTACCCTGATTCATTGCATACACTGCCATTGGAACATGCAGATGCCATGGAGTGGCGATATAAACCAGATCGATATCCTTACGGTCGCATAATTTCTTCCATTCATCCGGACCGCCTGAATAGAGGGTTGGATTGTGACTGGTGCCATCAATCACTTTCTTAGCTTTCTCAACGCTTGAAGCACGTAAATCGCATAAAGCTTTGATCTCTGTACCTTCAATTTTTGAAATGGCATTCAGGTGGCTTGGACCACGCTGTCCCAGTCCGATAAAACCAACTCTTACAATTGGAATTTTAGGAGCAGCATATCCACTCATGTTGAAGGTTTGTACAGTGGAATGTCCATACATCGAATTCATTGGATTTGATTTCTCTGTTTCCGATGCAAAACCCTTCATTACGCCAGCTCCGGCAAGACCAAGACCTGCCAGACCACCAATTTTCAAAAAATCTCTACGGTTATTCTTCATTTTCTAGATATTATTTTCAACTTATCCGCTCAGGCGGCACTAATAATTACAATCAGACTTTAAATATTCAGTCCCTTAAAATAGTAATAATTTATAACGTCATTACTTTTTTAATACTAAATACCCGGGAACCACTTTTCAGCATTTTTACGATAGATCTTATCAACAACCTCTTTTGGTAATTTTAAGCCCTGAATCTTTTCTTTGAAATAAGGAACACTCATTTCTTCATCAGTTACAAAATACTTCCAGTCACTTAACCTGGTTTCCTGAATGTCCTTTTTAAGTTCAGCAGGATCTGAATCAGGTCCAACCCAGTCATCAGTTGCATAAATAAGCCTGTCCTGGTATTTGATCATAAAATCCCTGACCTTCTGTCTCTCCTTTATCGACTGATACTCCAGATGGCAAATCCGCTCGGCCATATCAACAGCCATATTCGGGAACTTATCCAGGCGTTTAGCCAGTTCATCAACACTCCATTCCAGACTTCCCAGGTGAACACCAACAAAGCGGACATTAGGATGTTTTTCAAGCATTTTATCACGTGCATTCACCTGATCCTCATAAGATGGGTATTCAGGATGGAGGAACATATGATATTCAGGATGCTTGCTGAAATAGCTTTTATCCCCTGAAACAGTCATTTGATCTACAGGTAGCCAGGCATTCTTTGGTTCTCCCAAATGCCCTACCAAAGTCTTATTGTTCTTTTCAATGAAATCAATCACAGGATCAAATCGCGGATCATCAATCATCACAAACTTCCCATCCTTATCGCGAAGTTCCATACCAACATTCTTCCAGACCTTCACCCCTATCGCTCCATTGTCAAATGAACCTTTCAGATAATCCAGTGTTTGTGGCAACCATTTATCTGTTCCCCAGTTAGCTACCGTAAAGGTAGTGGCCCATGCAACTTGCTCAGGATAAGCCTTAACCATCCTTACCGCTACATCCTGCTGATGCTCAACGGTAGGGTAACTTGAAGGATTGACATTCAGTGCAAGAAGCCTGAAATTATCCTCCTTTGCCAGTTGAATAAAGGTGGTATCGTAAGCATTGATATGAGCATGAGTGTCATACTTCTCTACTTTTCGAAAATCTTCCATGGAATAATAAGCTGTATCAACGCTTTCTGCATCCGAAGAAGTTTTGCCTGATTGAGTACAATTCTGCATGAACAGAGCAAGCGCCAGCATACCTGCATAGCGTGAATTTGAAAGTAATTTCATAATCAATTAAATAGGGTCTAAATTTTTATAAATAATTTTTTCTTATACATCCAGTAAAGGATAAGCCATTCGAAGAATA
>CAZGCG010000233.1:0-2348 GCA_964524205.1 uncultured Sphingobacterium sp.
TGGTCTGTATTCAGGTTTGGGGGTGGTTTAATCGGTAAAATATAGGGTGTAGCATGGGTGTAATTTGGAATTTTAATTATCTTAATTTTACATTTTACTTTATTTGCCATCCATCCCTCTCCGTTTAGCATTTGTGCATATTCTGCAATGGTAAGTCCGTGTGTGATTGGAATTGGATTATAACCGATTCCCGACTTCAATCTTGGATCAAGAACAGGACCGTCAACATAAAAACCATTAGGATTGGGGCGATCAAGGATCAGAACTTCTTTATTATTCTCTCCGCAGGCTTCCATAACATGCTGCAGGGTATTGATATAAGTATAAAACCGGGTACCCACATCCTGAATATCATAGACCATCAGATCTACATCAGCCATATCTTCTTTTGTAGGTTTTAAATGTTTCCCATACAAAGAGATTACCGGCAATCCGGTTTTGGCATCAAAACTGTCATCAACTTTAACACCTGCACTGGCATCACCGCGAAAGCCGTGTTCCGGGCCAAAAATCTTTACAATTTTAACTCCAAGCTTAAGTAAACTGTCAACCACTGTAGTATTTCCGATGACTGAAGTTGGATTCACGACCATTCCTATCCGCTTTCCTTTTAGATAGGGCAGATATTGGTTGATCTGTTCAGCCCCTGTGAGAAGTTTACCGCTAACATGGTCAGTAGATCTCAAACCAGGTCCATTCTTACTAAAAGAAGAGATTTTTAATTGTTCAGCCTGAACCTTAATGGTGTTGATTGAGAGAAATAAATGGACTGTTATTATGAGATAGCTTGATCGGAGCATGGTAAAATAAAATTATTGATTATAAAATTGCTGGTTAATTGTTCTTATTAATTGGTTCGGAAACGAAATTAAAAAAAATGCATCTTTGTTAAAGGTACAAAAAAAACCATTTAAGGATTGAATTTACCCCTTTTCATTGCAAAACGCATAACGTTTAATTCCAATCGAACCTTTTCGAAGCTGATTGTGCGTATCGCAATTCTTGGAATTATGCTGGGCTTAGCTGTGATGATACTCTCAATAGCTATAGTAAAAGGTTTTAAATCAGAAATTCGTGAAAAAGTGCGTGGATTTTCCGGAGATATTCAGATATCCAAACTAGATCTAAATACTTCCTATGAAAACACTTCTTTTAGCATTTCTGATTCTTCATTTCAAAAAATACTGAAACAGGAGGGGGTAGAATTTGTACAACCCTTTGCTACCAAGCCCGGAATCATCAATACGAATGAAGAAGTTGAAGGGGTAGTATTAAAAGGCGTCGGCAGCGATTATAATTGGGAGTATTTCAGGAAAATCCTTATTGCAGGTAATGTTATTGATTTTTCGGATACAGTAAAGTCCAGGACACAGATTCTGATCTCAAAATTTACAGCAGACCGCCTAAAGCTGAAAGTTGGGGATGATTTCCTGATGTATTTTATTGAGAACTCCCTTCGTAAACGAAAATTTCAGATCGTAGGGATCTACAATCTTGGTGTTGAAGAAGTTGATAAACTGTTCGTGATCGGGGATATCGGATTAATTCGCAGCCTTAATAAATGGCCTCCGACGGATGTTGGCGGGTATGAATTAAGAGTCACTGACTTCAACAAGCTTGATCAAATTGAGGCAAAGGTTTATGATGATCTTGATATTGAACTTAAATCATATACAATAAAGCAGTATTATCCAGCCATTTTTGAATGGTTATCCCTGCTCGATGTCAATACTCAGGTAATTTTGATCCTGATGCTTGCAGTTGCTGTTATCAATATGATTTCTGCGCTTCTGATCATGATTCTTGAACGAACTAATATGATCGGAATACTGAAAGCCCTGGGAAATACTAACTGGCAGATTCGTAAAATATTTCTTTACAATGCTGCTTACCTGATTGCCTGGGGGCTGCTATGTGGCAATATTTTAGGAATCGGACTTGGTTTGTTCCAGTCGCAGACACATTTCTTTACTCTGGATCAGGCATCTTATTACATAGATTTTGTACCGGTTCAGTTGGATGTTCCGGATATCCTGATGCTGAATGCCGGAACTTTGCTGATCAGTTTATTCGTTTTGCTGTTGCCCTCAATGCTCGTGACCAGAATATCGCCGCTTAAAGCCATCAGGTTTAAGTAAATCATTCCTTTCTTATGATCAGCAAAACTTTCTTGTTCTGTTTTTTGCCAGCTTCCGGATATGGGTTAACTTCTTTGAGTACAACAGTATAACTGATATTATTCAATCGGATTATTGCACTATCTTCAGCATTGTTCCCTGTGTCGCAAAAGCCAAGACAAAGCTCAGCGAAAGTCTCTGCTCCTGAATTATCAGACATCCTTAATTTAA
>CAZGCG010000233.1:2448-5778 GCA_964524205.1 uncultured Sphingobacterium sp.
AGACAAAGCTCAGCGAAAGTCTCTGCTCCTGAATTATCAGACATCCTTAATTTAACCCGGGCATTACCAGCACTTATACATAAAGCATTAATCGGACAGCGACTGTCATTAACTGATTGTAATGTAATACTTAAACCATTATTGTTTCCTTGCAGAACGATACTCTCATTTTCCTTCAGTTCAAAGGGACTGTCAAATTCAATGGAATCTTTTTCACAGGAGCTGAATAAAAGGCCGGTAAAACAAACCAGAGCTAAAAGGTATTTATTAATGTTGTTCATATTATTTCAGTTTATAATTTAATTACTCTTCCAGATCAATTCAATAGATCCGCTAAATTTCAGATTCTGATAATCCTCAGCGGATAAATACAGAATTTTACCGTCGCAGCCATGCAGTATAGGTACACTATTTATATAGGGTTCACAGTTAGAGATTATAAAGACTGTTTGTTTCTCATAGGTAGATCTTGAAACATTGTAACACTGATTTAACGAGCTCAGTCGGGCAATCTCCAGGTTTAACCATGGAAGATCATTCATTGGATCATTCCCGCCACACAAACTATTGGACTTTTCGCATGAGAATAACAGGCAGGCACCTGAAAAGAGTGCTGCTTTGAATAATAATTTAAGCTTGGTCATGGTTTTTTTGCAGTGTTAAAATTAAGTTTAACATTTATTCCTGATGCTCCAAATCTGATGTTTTCACTCCCCAGTCCACCCAGCGGATATTTTAAAAAGGGTTCAATTGTCAGGCTCTGCTTTTTGCTTAAGCGGGTATTAAATCCAAAAGATACATTCAGAGTGCGCATCAGATCAAAATCTTTCATCTGCCTGCTTATTTCCTGCTTGTTAGCGGCTGCAGAAGATCCCACAAATGAGTTGAAATTAGATTGCTTAACAGCGTATTTTTCGCTCAGATAAGTGCCTGAACTTAAACCTGCAAGGAAATAAGTGTTACTTTTCTGAGGATTAAACAGGTATTTAACGTTAACAGGAATGTCGAGGCCAAGAAGTTCTGCTTCATAATTACTGAGTGCTACAAGTGTCCCAGCAATTGATGCGTTAGCATCCTGAAATGAGCCATAATTATTTGCCGGTTCATTTTGATTGTAGGCAAGGCTGTTTTTACTCAAATTAAGGCCGGTCGAAATTCTAAGGTTTTTACTGATCCTGAAGTCGGACGAAAGCCCGGCACCCACATTCACATTGTTCTCACTGCCTTCTGCATAATTAATGAAAGAGCCGGCATAAACACTGAGTGAAAAGTTCTTTTTGCTGCTCTTTTCAGACTTCTTGCCCTTTTCTTCCGCTAGTTTTAATTCTTCATGCTTTGGTTTTAAATTGTAATCTGTCTTTCTGACTTCTTCCATTGCGAGAACCATTGTGTCTTGTTTTATTGCAGGCTCTTCAGCTGTTTTTGTCGATTTTACAATAGGATTTTCATAGGTAGAAGTTGAATCCTTTGTAGAAATTACCAATCTGTCTGATATTTTAGAATAATCAGCAGGGTGATTATCAAGCAATTTTTCTTCCTCATGGAATGCTGAATTAAGAATTGTTGCAGGCTTTGTATCTGACCCTGTTTGTAATTCTTTAGCAATTAATTTGGACGGGACAGGAGCAGGGACTGAAAGTTGTGGTACTGATGAGCTGGCTTCAGATTCTGTTTTTTTACTCTCAATGGCTGTTTTGTTTTTAGCTGAAATATGTTCCTGCTTTATTTCTTCAGGAGTAAAAAGCCATAGCCCGGAAAGCAAAATTAATACTGCAGCAGCCGAACTGATCCAAAAGAACAAAGGCCTTCTATTTTCTTCGGGGTACTTCTTGCGCAGTTCCAGCCAACCCTCATTAGAGGCAGGATCTTCGAAATCATCGAAAACCTGGCGGAATTTAGCTGCAATTCTCTGATCTTCCGTTTCTTTCATGCTGATTGTTCTAAACTGAAGGCTAACCTTAATTTTTCTTTTGCCCTGCTTAAATTCACGCGTGATGAACTGGCAGGAATCTGAAGTATATTTCCGATCTCCTCATGGCTATACCCGTCTATCTCATACATATTAAAAACCATCCGCTGTATATTTGGAAGTTTGTCCAGTAATTTGCAGATGTCCCTGGCATTCAGGTTTTCTAAAGCCTGGGCAGGATAAGAAAGCTCTGAGGCATTTTCTAGCGGACTCAGATACTGATGTTTCAGATCCTTTCTTCTCCTGTCTAAAGCTGTATTGACTACTATCCTGCTCAACCATGGTTTTAAATTCTGTTCATTTTTAAAATCTTTTATTGACTTGAATACTTTAATAAATGAATCATTTACAACTTCCAATGTATCATCACGGTCGGATAAATACCTCATTCCAACACCCATAGCATAGCTGAAGAAATGTTTGTATAACATTTCCTGGTACTTTAAATTGCCTTTTTTGCATTCCTGAATGAGCTCTGATTCAGAAATGTGGGATGTTTTTGACATGTATCAATTTGTTCTCTTCAACCTGTATTGATATGATCCGGGTAACATTCCCGGCTTAATGGCGCAAGTTTTGCAAATTTCAAATTTACGTGTCAAAATTAAACTGTCATTTTTAAGTTCATAGATAAATTGTCCGTTCAAAATTAAGTTCCAGTCGAAATCGGCAGTCCAGACATGTTTATCACTGAACTGTACTTCTTCCTTATCCACCAGGTTAAATTCACCGGCTCCTCCTGCCGGTATTCTTGAAACATCACCTGTTGAGCTGTACTCTTTACCCGAAAGATTGACTGATACAGTATTCTGGCTTTTTATAGGCCTGGTTTCGCCTGGACCCGCATAATAATAATGACCGGTATAGTTTCCGTCTAATAAGCTCAGATTAATTTTGTCTGAGCATGATGCTGCAAAAAGTAAAATCGAAAAAAGTAAAAGTAATCCTGTAGTTCTCATCATATAGTGTTTTATATACCTAAGACGAATCAGGATATAGAAATGCTACATTGAATAAAAAAAATATTTTGATTAGGGTAGGGGAAGGCTTAGAGCTAATATTTCTGTGGTTCAAGCCAACTTATCCATAACATGTTCTAATACTTTTAAGCATAAAGCTATTAAAAATTCAAAGCATAATTTTGAGTTAGAAGAGCGAAGTTCCTTCACTGGGTTCAGGATGACAGTTTGAGAGGCTGCTCGGCTGGAAAAATGTACCGGGCGCACTGTCATCCCGATGGCTGCCCTTCAGCAGCTGAGGGAACTTAGTGCTATGGGATGAAAATATTGCATCATAATGGCTAATATCCCTACTGCATCAGATTGATTGTAATCTTAGATCGAACTTTAATAATGCGAAAT
>CAZGCG010000234.1:0-3689 GCA_964524205.1 uncultured Sphingobacterium sp.
TTGTCAAGGAGGTAATATATATCTCTTGCCGAGTGCCCGGTAGCCAGGATCACATGATCAGCTTCAAACTTCTTATCCCCGGCCAGTACTCCTTTCAATTTCTTCGCCCTGATCAAAAGATCTGTAATCCGGCATTCAAAATAAATCTCCCCACCGGCATTTAGTATGCTGTCGCGCATGGATGTAATTATCCCGGGTAATTTATTAGTCCCGATATGCGGGCGGGCATCGATTAAAATATCTTCTGTTGCGCCGTGAGAGACAAATACCTTTAAAACATAGTTTACATCTCCACGCTTGTTGGATCGGGTATAGAGCTTTCCATCAGAATAGGTTCCTGCACCACCTTCCCCAAAACAATAGTTTGAATCGGGGTCGATACTGCCCTCCCTGTTGATTAAAGCAAGATCCCTCCTTCTTAATTTCACATCCTTACCACGCTCCAAAATAATCGGCTTAAGGCCAAGCTCAATACATCGTATTGCAGCAAATAAACCGGCCGGACCGGCTCCAATGATTAAAACCGGCCTTTTGTCGCTGACATTTTGGTATTTAACGGTAAAAATTTCAGGTTCAGGAAGCTCATCAATAAAAACATTTACTTTAAGCCTGAAAACTACTTTACGGCTTCGCGCATCGATAGAACGTTTTAAAATTTGGACGAATACATTGCGTTCATGACTTATATTCAGCGACTTACGAGCTAAATCTCTTATATAGTCTTCATCATTTGAATGTTCCGGAGGAAGGACTAATTCAATCTCTCTGATCATATTTTTTGCCGGGTATTATCCCGGATGTGTAACAAAGGTATGAAATTTGATTCCTATACTGTAAATTTATAGATTACAGTAAAAGCAAAAATCAATTATGAAAAGAATAGTATTGAATATCGTTGCATTATTCGCAGTGCTTTCATTTAGTTCATGCGGATACAATAGTATGGTGAAGCTCGATGAGCAGGTAACTTCCCAATGGGCTCAGGTTGAAAATGTGTATCAGCGAAGGGTAGATCTTATTCCAAATTTGGTGGCTTCTGTTAAAGGGGCAGCAAATTTTGAGAAAGAGACCTTAACTCAGGTTATAGAGGCCCGCGCAAAAGCAACTTCGATCAATGTTGATCCTACAAAGTTAACCCCTGAATCCATTTCTCAATTTCAGGCAGCTCAGGGACAATTAAGTCAATCACTGGGAAGATTACTTGCAACAGTAGAAGCTTATCCTGAATTAAAAGCAAACCAGAATTTCCTTGAACTTCAGGCACAACTTGAAGGAACAGAAAACCGCATCACTGTTGAGCGTCAAAAGTTCAATACAGTGACGCAGGAGTATAATTCTACTATCAGAACTTTCCCAAATAACCTGACAGCAGGTATGTTTGGTTTTAAGGCTAAAGGATACTTCCAGGCAGAAGCCGGTGCGAATAAAGCGCCAAAGGTTGAATTCTAAAATGCCTTTCGCATTTATATTTTAAACTGATCGCCGGAATTTATTTCCGGCGATTTAAATTAAGGCCATGTCTATTTTTAGTGAAAAAGAACAACAGCTTATCAGTGAAGCAGTTGAATCCGCAGAGCGCTATACTTCAGGTGAAATCCGCATTTGTGTTGAGAAAACCTGCAGTGAACCGGTTCTGGATCGTGCTGCAAACTATTTCCATAAACTTGGAATGGATAAGACGGCTCAAAGAAATGGTGTGCTGATTTACATTGCCACCAATGACCATCAATTCGCAATTATTGGAGATGCCGGAATAAACAGGCAGGTACCTCATGATTTCTGGGACAGTACGAAAGAGGCTATGTTGAGCCATTTTAAGAATGGGGAGCTCGCTTCAGGTATAATTACAGGAGTAAGACTAGCCGGCAAACAACTTCAGACCTATTTCCCATACATAGATGGCGATGTTAATGAATTACCTAATGAGATCTCCTACGGTGATGGTAAATAATGGTATTGAAAAAATATAAGCAAGCTTCAGATGAAATTTAAATATATATTCCCAACGATCGTCCTGGTTTTATTAAGCCTGGTGCTTCGGGCTCAAACCTTTCCGGAAAAACCAAATCGGCTGGTAAATGACTACACACAAACTCTCTCTGCTGACCAGATCAATCAGCTTGAGCAAAAACTTGTCGCATTCGACGATTCAACCTCAACACAGATCGCTGTTGTACTGATTAAATCGCTTGAAGGGTATGATGTAGCAGACTATGGAGTGCGGCTTGCAGAAAGCTGGGGAATAGGTGGGGCAAAAAATAATAATGGAGTTTTGCTTTTGGTATCACTAGGTGACAGAAAAGTAACAATACAAACCGGTTATGGTGTTGAAGGAGCATTACCAGATGCGATTACTAAAAGGATTATCACAAGAGAAATTACGCCTAATTTTAAAGCGGGGGATTACTTTGCTGGCCTTGATCAGGGTACAAACGCTATCATTTCTTATACTAAAGGTGAATATAAAAACGATGCCCCGAAAGATCTTGTAAAAAAGAAAAGTTCCGGAATTGTTTTTGTGATCATCATAGTCATTATTATTCTCATCGCTATTAAGAAAGGTGGCGGCGGTGGAAGTGAAGTTATCGGTGGCCGGGGAAGCGCGAGTCCCTTCTGGTGGCTATTGATGGGCTCACAACTAGGCAGAGGAAGTGGTGGCGGTGGTTTTGGAGGATTCTCAGGCGGTGGTGGTGGATTTGGTGGCGGTGGCGGAGGAGGCTTTGGCGGATTTGGTGGAGGAAGCTTCGGTGGGGGTGGATCAAGTGGAAGCTGGTAACACTAAGCTGAAAGCAGAAAGCTTAAAGCTTAAAGCTAAATGTGATAATTGAACAGAACATGAGCCATCTTAATTGGGAGAAGATCTCAACTAAATATATCATTCAAAAAAATTGGGCAACCTTGCGGGTAGATACCTGCAGGATGCCTGATGGCACCATTATCCCTGATTACTACGTACTTGAGTACCCTAACTGGGTCAATGCGGTTGCACTGACAGAAGATAATCAGGTTATTCTGCTGCGGCAATACCGGCATGCAGCCGAAGAAGTGGTTCTTGAACTTCCGGGTGGTTGCATTGAGGAAAATGAAAGCCCTGAACATGCTTTGAGAAGAGAATTACTCGAAGAAACGGGCTACGAATTTGGGGAAGTCGAGTTCCTTTCTGAACTCTATGCTAATCCTGCAACGGCAAAAAATAAAACCTTCTGTTTTATTGCCAGAGGTGGCAAACGGGTTGCTGAACAAAAACTTGACAAGGGCGAGGAAATTGACATTGAACTGGTTAGTCTAGAGAAATTAAAGGAACTTGCTTTAAACAATGCCTTTGGACAGGCATTACATACCAGCGGGATTTTCTACGCCCTCATTAAACTCGGGTTAATCTCCTAATCGGGTAAAGCAAAGGCAACATAACTATCTCCCGATTTCACACCCAGTTTTCCTCCACCACAGGCAATCACCAGAAATTGCTTCCCGTTGAACATATAAGTCGCCGGACTTGCAAAGCCAGCCGCAGGCAATTTTGATTCCCAAAGCATTTTACCCGAATTTTTATCAAAGGCCCGGATCTTTTCATCAGGAGTGGCTGCAATAAATACGAGCCCACCCTTTGTAACTACCGGACCACCATAATTTCGTGAACCTGTTATACCTAATCCTCTTTTGATCAATTCTGCATATTCACCCAATGG
>CAZGCG010000234.1:3789-5765 GCA_964524205.1 uncultured Sphingobacterium sp.
ACATGTCCAAAGGATGGCATTCTGTTCCTGCCCAGCTGAATGATCTGACCAATCTGAATCACATTGTACTTCTTATTAATATTCAGTAAGGAAGGATATTCAGTGCCACTGCCCTTCAATTCAGCACCATGGCAACTGATGCAATATCTGTTATAAACTGCTCTGCCGGGAGTAATCCCTGTACCTTCAGTTTGAGGAGCATCAAGCATTACCTGGGTTGAAGGAACTTCATTACTATTCACATAAAGAATCTTTGTTTCCATGTCAACCGCAGCGCCTCCCCATTCACCACCCCCGCCAAAATCAGGGAACATCCAGTTACCTTCTTTGCTTGGCGGACTAAACTGTGCTCTGTTTTTGATCTGAACATATCTTTCCATTAATTCCTTATGAGTTTCAGGGCTGAGATTACTCACATCTTCAGGTCCGAATTTCTGTCTTGAAAAAGACTCCGGCAGGGTCGGTATAGGCTGTGTTGGCCACGGCTTTTCTCCGGGCAGAGCTTCCTCCTGAGGAACAGGAACTTCAGGTATCGGAAAAACAGGCTTCCCATTGGTTCTGTCAAGCAGGTAAACATAACCCTGCTTGGTGATCTGTGCCAGTGCATCTATCTTCTTACCGTTATGATTCACAGTAACCAGATTAGGTGCGGCAGGAAGATCACGATCCCAAAGATCATGATGTACTACCTGATAATGCCATATATACTTTCCTGTAACAGCGTCAAGCGCAATAATGCTATTGGCAAAAAGATTTGAGCCTTTGCGGGTACCGCCATAAAAATCGGGAGAGGCAGTACCGGTGGGAACATAAACCACTCCACGTTCTTCATCAAGTGACATGCCGGTCCAGTTATTGGCACCTCCTATATTTTTCCAGGCATCCTTATCTTCCCAGCTATCATATCCAAATTCACCGGGTTGAGGAATGGTATGAAATATCCATTTACGTTTTCCTGTCCTGACATCAAATGCTCTGACATGACCGGGTAAGGCATCTGCATCTTCCGAAAGACTCATCCCGACAATGACCAGATCCTTGAAAATCACTCCGGGAGTTTTCAGAATAAGGGAGCCATCCTGTGATTCGGGGATATCAAGTCCTTCTTTCAATTCAATCGATCCATTCGCGCCAAAATCTTTGACAGGGCTTCCATCTGCAGCATTTACTGCATAAAGTCTCGAGGCAGCGCCATAAAAAATCCTCTTATCCTTGCCTTTTTCATCTTCCCAATACATCAGTCCGCGATTTACTCCAAATCCAATTTTCTCAGCTGACTTTGTACTGGGATCAAAAACCCATTTTTGTTTTCCTGTGGCAGGATCCAAAGCAAAAAGCTTCAACTTTGAACTTGTAACATATAAAGTCCCGTCAATTACAATTGGATTACATTGCATCTCACTTCGGTTAGCCGTGTCTTTATCCCCCGTATTAAAAACCCAGGCTTCTTTTAGCTGTGAAACATTCTTTAAATTGATCTGATCAATAGAGGAATACCGGTTTGCATCTTTAGTCCCGCCGTAACTGGCCCAGGTGGAATAATCATTATATCCTGAATCAGAGCAGGAATTTAATACCAGACCAGTAAGAATTAATAGAACAAAGAATTTTGATTGGATTGTTTTCACTGGAATGTTGCTACAGGTTAATACTTAAGCAATTAAAGGATTTAAGTGAACAAAAGCAAGGATCAAAAGAGATTGTATAAATAGAGAATAGGTGTTTTTTGGAGGGATAGAATTAGGGCTCATTAGCTGAAATTGAATATTATATTCAATCAGGGAATTTATCGGCAAGACTCCATTTAGTCTGAGCTAACGTAAGGAAGGTTAAAACAATCGGTTTTGATTAGTCAGATTAGGCCTTAGGTTCAAAGTATTTTATTTTTGGAAAGCAGTGCCTGTGTGTTATAGGATGGTTCAGCCCTTTCCTCCGGAGTAGTTCCGGCAAGAAATCGCATTCCAGATAAAATTACC
>CAZGCG010000235.1:0-5760 GCA_964524205.1 uncultured Sphingobacterium sp.
TGCTGTAAGTAGGCCGAATACAAAATGGATCCGATCACGACCAGATATAAAAAGGCCCCGGTATACAGTTTATTTCTATTTGATCCATGCACTTCTCCCTGACTAATCATTGTAATCGAGAAAATATAGATCAATGGAATCAGACCCAGGAAATAGAGACTTTGAACTGAAAGGGAAAGTATACTGATTCCCAGCAAGAGATTTAATCCGCGGCAAAGACCCATATTCAATGGGCCTAAGAAGGAATGATGTTTACCGAATTTATTATAAATCAGGGCAAAAACAAGAATCAGAAAGGCAATCAAACCCGACCTGACTGAAAATGCAAATGCGGCTAAAAGACCCATTCCTAAAAGCATTATTCCGAGAGCTGTTGCTTCCCCTATACTTACCGCTCCACTGGGTATTGCTCTTTCAGGTCTTTCAATCTTATCAAGTTCGGCATCGAAAACATCATTAAATACTATCCCTCCACCGTACAAACCAATTGTTGACAGGCAAAGCAGAAATATCGGTAAAAATTCATGTCCGCTTCCAAGAAAATATCCAGAAATAGCTATCCCTGCCAAAACATCTGCAACCGAGGTTACGATATTGGCTGGCCTCATCAGACGCAGAAAAACCAGGAGTTTTTTCAAGGCATTAACTGATAATCATGGAAGATTTATCTGTTCTTGGCTGTTGCCCGCCACGCAGCACAGTATTTCCTTCAAACTTTTCTGACTGATCAATAGATTGGGGTTTGGTAAAGTCATTCTCATCAATCTGTCCGCTCTGGGCAAATGCTGTAATTGCATTTGAATAGGTGATCAGGCGGATATCCTCATCACTGATTCCACGCAATTTCATCAGAGCGGCAGTCTTAGGAATAGCCAGTGGATCACTGATTCCCCAATCAGCCGCAGAATTGATCATGATACGCTCCGGACCATATTGCTTCGCAACTTCTACCATACGCTCATTGCCCATTTTGGTAAAAGGATAGATAGTGAAAGCAGCCCAGAAACCTCTGTCCAAAACTTCTTTAACCGTCTCCTCATTATTATGATCAATGATAACCATGTAAGGGTCAATACCATGCTCAATAGCAATATCCATACTGCGTTGTGTCCCCCTCTTCTTATCACGATGAGGAGTATGAACCTGAACCGGAAGTCCGGCCTCTTTGGCTAGTTCCAGTTGCAGATGATAATATTTTTCTTCTGCAGCAGTCTGATCGTCGAAACCAATCTCCCCAATGCCAACAACCCCTTCTTTGTAGATAAATAATGGCAAAATCTCCATCACTTCTGCAGCCAGCTTCTCGTTATTTGCTTCTCTTGAATTTAATCCAATTGTACAGTAATGCTTAATCCCAAACTGAGATGATCTGAACCTTTCCCAGCCTACCAGGCTGCTGTAATAATCCCTGAAACTATCAATACCAGTTCGGGGTTGCCCCAACCAGAACGCGGGCTCAATCAATGCTACCACTCCGGCATCAGCCATTGCCTGATAATCATCAGTTGTACGTGAACTCATGTGAACATGAGGGTCGAAGAATTTCATGCCCCTGATGATCTCAAGATCCATGGCTTCAGAAGGCACCTGTGGTCTTCTGTCTTCAAATGAATGGCTGCAACACATATTCTATTAAATTAATTATTTTCTTCTTCCTGAGCAATATTTGCCCAGTTTAGTTCATTGTTTTTAATTGCATTCAAAAGCTCCGGATAGCTTTTCAGCAACTCTGAAGCTGATGCAGAACCCGATTGAACCAGGGTTAATGCAGCAGCCTGCTTCTCCCTCAAACTTCCTTCAAAAAGAACTTTTTTAAGATCAAGTATTAAGCCCTCATCTAAAAATTTACTTGTAAACCTCCATAAAAATGGATTGATCTTTCTTTTAGCTGCCCATCTTTCGTGTGCATAATCTGTGAGGGTAAGGGCAAGCTCGGCATTAGCTCTTTCATCAATGCCAGGAATCTGAATGATATCCTTATCAGTGAAAAAGGCTTTCAGAATTAATTGATTCCAGGCTTTTTCATCCAGATATTTTTCAGGATATGGATTATGATACATAATCGCCTCGAGCACCAGACCGATATTGCTGCGAATCCCTTCTGCACATCTCAACTTCCAACGTTCAGGCCAGGCCAATACCGGGAGAGATGAATACAGAGCAACAAGCTCGGAAACTTCAGCAGCCAGAAACAAATTTTCAATCGTTTTAATATACTTTTCCTGATCTGCAGGATTAAGATGTAACAATAAGCATAGCCGGCCAAGTTTATCCGTGGTCCAGTTTTCTACAGTAAATCCGGGCTTTACATGATCAATTTTACTGAGCAGATCCTGACTGATTTGAATAACAGATTTCCCGGTTTTTCTGGGCATTACCGCAAAAGCAGTATTAATCTGCCTTGAATCTTCTGACGATAAGTTTTCACTTAACCAGATCCAGGTATCCGGACTGAGGTTTGAACGGCTTACTTCTGTAATGAGCGCCTTTAATCTTTCTGCATCGTAATCGAACATGTCCAAAGAAATTGAATTTTTTCTAGTCGGGAGGACTAAATATTGCGAAAAATATCAAAAAATAACGATAATATATAGTTTAAACGATGAATTTAGAGGCATTTGAAAAATAGCTCAAATTCCGCCTGACATAAAATAATTCAGAGCAAGTGCTGCAGAAATAATCAGCAGGCCGAAAAATTCCCTAGTCATTTCGATATAAGGCTTCGTTGCCTGCATACTTTCAGTTATACTTGGTTGTTTATATTTGAAGATCCAGTCTTTGACTCCATCCTTCCTGAAGAATAAAATTATTGCATATATCAGGTAAAATCCAATCAGAAACAAATAAGCCACGGGGAAAAACATTCCAAAACCCGCAAGTCCGCAAAAAACAGAAGCCGCAAGATAAATTGGCACCCAAAGCCAGGAATCATTGTCATTCACGTTAAACCAGGCAAAGACCAGGAATGAAAGACAGAAAATAATATTCAGGATAATTAAGACCATAGCTGATTAATAAAACACAATTCGAATATAAACATTCAGGCTGATTGGAAAAATGATATACCTCACAATTGAATGTCAGAACAAAGAAATTTGAATTGTTTCCAAATTTGATCGTCGTGAAGGCACATCAGATCCGGTAATATGGAAAATTTCTGATTCCCGGTCTCTTGATGCTACTGTAATTTTAGTATCGCATTTAATCTGATTGAATAACTCCATCACTATTCGGGGATCATTATTATCTCTCGAAAGATGTGAAAGCAGGAGATGACTCATATGAGTTCCATTACCCGAAAAAAGTTCAAAAGCCTGCTTATTCGAAAGGTGACCATTAAGTCCCCGTATCCGGGCTTTTAAATGATATGGATATCTCCCATTTTCAAGTAA
Source organism: uncultured Sphingobacterium sp. (assembly GCA_964524205.1). GTDB lineage: Bacteria > Bacteroidota > Bacteroidia > Sphingobacteriales > Sphingobacteriaceae > Daejeonella. The sequence goes on from CAZGCG010000235.1 coordinate 3,393, forward strand.
ATCTTCATCATAATTAGCTTCAAGAAATGCGGCATTGCATTCGCCGAAATACCGGATAACATGTTCACATGGAAATCCAATATCCGTAAAGACCCCAACCGTAAAACCTTTGCACTTTATCGTAAAACTATGGGGCTCAGAAGCATCATGAAATTTAGGAAAAGGCGTAATGACAAGATCTCCGATGCCTACGGATTGATGAGCAGTAAAGGTTCTGATCAGATCAGAATCCAGGCTAAGTCCCGATCTGTCAAGTGTCGAATTAGTAATGTAAACCGGCAGCCTGTATTTTTTAGCAAGCACCGTGATTCCCCGGATATGATCGGCATGCTCGTGTGAAACAAAAATAGCCCTGATCTTTTTCATTGCAAGTCCCAGCCGTTCCATCCTTTTCTCAGTTTCGCGGCAAGAAATTCCTGCATCAACAAGTATTGCATCATGCTCATTTTCAAGATAATAGCAATTTCCATTGCTTCCAGAATTTAATGATGCAAAGCTTAAAGCCATTCGGGGTGATTGAAGATTTATAAGATTCCTTAGGCCATAAATTTACAGAAAAAGGATTAAAGACATCAGCTTATGTGATTATATTAGCGGGATAAATAAACCGATGTGCAATTAAAATAATGAATATAAAATCATTTTCTCCACGAAGCCTGTTTTTGTTTGCGGCCTTCCTGCTGCTTAGCAACAGTGCCATATCTCAGCAAAGACGTCTGATAAATTATACTGAAATAAGTGCTCTTATTCATGGCAGCACCTCGCTGACGGGCAACCCAACATTCAATGGATTCAGAACCCGTACCGGTATTACAAAACTCCTTAATGAGACCTTCGGGATTGGATTTGCCCTCGGAACTGATAACTATCGTAAATCGGGTGGAGGAAATTACAATACATTGCCTATCACACTTAATGCTTCTTACTACCTCGACCCTAAACTCAGCGGGCTCAAATTAGATGCTTATGGCGGTTATGCATTGAAGCTCTTTAATAATTTAAGTAAAGGGTTAACTGCCGGAGCAGGACTTTCTTACTCCATACCCGTAAACGGAGGACTTAATTTAGGTCTGCAAACAGGTTACAATTATCAGAAGATCGACTTCCCTGCTAGCTTCCAGATTTCAGAGGACTTTGACATGGGAACCATACGTTTGGGACTAGGACTAACATTTAAATAATTTCTGGTTTTAATATCTAAGGCCGACAAGGTTTAGTCTAAGGCTGACAGGGTTTAGAACCCTGTCAGCCTTATTAAATTAAATTCATTAATTTTGCTGCTTTAAGGCTCCTATAAGATTCCATATGTCAAAAAGTACCTATAAGATTGCTGTGCTTCAGCTTAATCTGAATGATGTTGCAGAAAACAATTTAAAAAAATGCCTGACTTGGGTTCGCGAGGCTGCAAAACAGGGAGCCGAAGTAATCTCATTGCCAGAACTATACAGCAGTCATTATTTCTGCCAGTCTGAAGACACTGCAAATTTTGCTCTGGCAGAACCACTCTACAGCACTTCATTCGTAGCTTTTAGCGCATTAGCAAAAGAACTTGGGGTAGTAATTATCGTTCCTTTCTTCGAAAAAAGAATGGCGGGCATCTATCACAACAGTGCCTATATTATTGATACGGATGGTTCGGAGGCAGGATTGTACCGAAAGATGCATATTCCTGACGATCCTCATTTTTATGAAAAATTCTACTTTACTCCCGGAGATATTGGTTTTAAAACTTTCCCAACACAAAAAGGAAAGATTGGCACGCTGATCTGCTGGGATCAATGGTATCCTGAAGCTGCAAGATTAACGGCTATGCAGGGTGCTGAAGTATTATTTTATCCAACTGCTATTGGCTGGCATCCTCTCGAAAAGGAACAATATGGCGAAAAACAGCATGGAGCATGGATAAATGTAATGAAAGGACATGCAGTTGCAAATGGTGTATATGTTGCCGCGGCTAACCGCATTGGTCTGGAACAATATTTACCTGATACTGCAGGTATTCAATTCTGGGGCTCATCATTCATCGCTGGTCCGCAGGGAGAGATCCTTGCCCAGGCCTCCCACGATCAGGAAGAGATTCTTATCGCAGAGGTCGATCTTGAACTACAGGAAAATGTACGTCAAAACTGGCCCTTCTTCAGAGACAGAAGAATTGATGCTTTTGGCGATATCACAAAAAGAGCCATAGATTAATATGAGTACAGGTAGAAGATTTCCTGCTGAATGGGAAAAACAGCAGGGCATATTACTTTGCTTTCCGCACAATGGTAATGACTGGCCCGGCAAATTTGCTGCTGTTCAATGGGATTTTGTTGAATTCATCAAAAAAATAGCTGAAGCAGAAGAAGTCTTTCTTTTGGTTAAAGAT
>CAZGCG010000236.1:0-5758 GCA_964524205.1 uncultured Sphingobacterium sp.
CATCCTCAAACACTATCACTTTACCATATTCAGAAACCAGCATGCTTACCCCATCGATAATAGACTCAGCAAGACCCAAATTGGTTTTTCTTTCAATCAGCTCAACAGATTTAAAACCATCAACCTGTTTTATAATATCCCTTACTTCATCCACTAAAACCTGTTGAGAGGGATCTTTAGCAGCATCAGAAAAAATAAAAAGCCGGGATTCATCCGCCAGCAAATTTTGCTGCAAAAACTTTATTGTCCTCCGGGTATGCTCCGGACGGTTATAAACGAATAAAGCTATGGGGGCAAAGTTCTGCATTATTGAGTATTGAGTATTGAGTACATAGTATTTAGTAAAGAACTATTCGAGTAAATAATATTAATTTATATCTCCATTCTTCAACTGTCTGCGCAATTCCTGGGCCTCATGCTTGTCCCCCTTTGGAGGGGGCAGGGGGAGGTTTTGAATCCGATTCCTCCCCCTCCTATCGCTCAAGCCTTTCGCACCCCCCCTCTAAAGGGGGACAATAATCCTGCTTCTTTGTCTATTATCCATATTAGTACTTAATTTAAATATTGACCTAGTTCAACGAAGTTCCCTCCTGCGTCGGGATGACATCCTAATAAAAATAATATAACAATAGTAGCAATCTCCATTCTCTGTCATCCCGACGAAGGAGGGACCTACACTAATTAAATTCTTTTTCAGTAAACCCCATCTGCCTTCCTTTATATTTCAACCGTATAGCCGCAACATCTTCTTTTGAAACTTTATCAGCTGAATTAGCCCAGGAGCCACGGATATAACTTAAAACCTGCGATACATCCTCATCCGAAAAATTAGTATTCGAAGCAATCCCGGGCATCTCGCCGCTGACCTCCGGTGCCTTGTATAATTTTTTACTAACTGTTATCGGTCCGCTAAGTCCATAGAGAACGACGGCAGCCAGTCTTTTCTTATCTCCCGTAACCCAATCAGAGTTATTTAGTGGTGGAGCAAGTCCATTAACCCCATTTCCATCAGCTCCATGGCAAGCCTGACAAATACTGCGATACAAAGCAAGTCCTCTTGGGAATTCTTTTGCAGGATCTGGGGCATTGACTTTCTTTTTCGCCATATCATCGACAATCTTCTTCAGGCGTTTACTTAGTACCAGACTCGTATCCGGATTTATCCCGCTAAACTCCTTATAAAAACCGGCTTCCTTGTTTTGCAGATTACTGATTACCGCATCTGAAATAAAAATATTATTGGCATACTTTTTAGAAAGACCCAGCAAAAGTTTATTGGCTTCTGCCGAATCAAATGCCTGAATATGGGGGCCTAAAAAAGCCAAATATGGAGCAGCAAGCTCATCATTTTCGTCAAGTATTGCTGTTAAAACCGCAAGAAACTCTTTGTAATTCTCCATGTTCAAAACCGAGGGCAATACAACTAATGCCTGCATGCGCATTGTCCAATCTGTGCTTTTCAAAAGAGGCAATACATCTTCCTTTTTCAGAACTCCCAGGCCTTCCATTGTCCAAAGTGCATGAACCCTGCCCAAAGTTTGTGAACCGGATCTTAATACCTGCTTTAAAGGTGGTTCCAGACTCTTATCCTTCCCGTCGACAAGAATTTGCTGGGCTTTATTACGAACCCATCCGTTTGAATCAGATAATAAGGCGATCAGCTTTGAGGGATCCTGCGGAATCTTGATACCCCTGGCCTTCTTCCCCTTAGGAAGCACTTTGTAAATACGCCCATAATCAAGCGGTTGTGTCAGGTTTCTGGCTTTAATCTCGCTTTTGAGATAGGGTGTTAAATAGGTTTTATGCTGTATGATCCCCCGGTACATATCAACAATATACAGAGCCCCATCCGGACCCGTATATAAATTTACTGGCCGGAATCGTTCATCAGTACTTGCCAGAAATTCGCGACCGATATAAGCTTGTTTACCTGTAACCAGGTTACCATCATTGCTCAATATATTTCGCTTGATCAGATTTGCTGAAGGCTCAGCAACAAATGCGTTTCCATAATAATCAGGACCAAACAAAGTGCTGTTAAAAATTACCGGTCCGCAGGCAGCAGTAAAATTAACCAGTTTTAAATTCTCGTCAATAATCCCTTTCATATACGCCCGGTTCACACCGGTATTCGGCCTGATTGGATAAACTTTATTGTTTTTAATAATGCTTTCTGAAAAGCCGGCAAGCCTTGACTGGTTCGAATTAGCGGTTCCAAAACCCGGACTGAAATAATCCCCCTGAAGATTCTCGGAGTTGTTGTTATAAAACAAACGACCCTGATCGTCCTGTGAAATCCCCCATTGCCCCCGGAAATGGGTACGTTCAATCAGCCATTTACTGCCCTGTTTTCTATATCTTTTGCTTGATTTTGCATTATAGATCCAGTTATCCAAAGCCCTGAACAAGCCATTAGGCTGATGCTCTACATTTCCACCTTCGGCATAAGCGGCATCAACAAGCGTTTTATTAACCGGCTTATCATTTTTTATTTCATAAAACCAAAGGTTTGGGGATTCAGCGACAAGAATTCCATTTTCAATGAAGCAAATAGCACGTGGAAGTACCAGAGAATCAAGAAAGATCTTTCTTTCATCCATCTTACCATCCCCATTCTTATCAGTCAGAATAACAATCTTACCAACCGGCAATTCTTCACCTGTTCCTATGGAATCGGGCATATAGTTTTCCATTTCGACAACCCAAATCCTGCCTTTATCATCAAAGCTAAGGGCAACAGGTGTATTTAAGAGTGGTTCAGTGGCAACAATATGAACACGAAATCCCTTCTCAATCTGCATTTTCTGTATTGACTCCCGGGCAGAAAGTACCGGCGATTCAGAAAAGGCTTTTCTGATCGACAAAGAATCAGTATAATAATTCCAATTTGATGATTTCCTCTGAGTGCTATCGCTAAATAGTTGAAGAAAAATAATTAGCAGAAAAGGAATTGAAAAAAAGATAGTCTTCATATAATGTATTCTGTAGAATTAATGACTGAAGATATCCAGATCACCATTCTTCCTTAAAAACAGGGTATAGGCATTGGCAAAAGATTCCGCCCTTCTGTTGCCGCTTAATGAAACAATCAATTTCTTAACAAAGTATTCAGCATCAATCCGAAGAGAGCTTAACAGACTTTTAGCCTTCCCCTGATTAATAAATGTGTTGAACTTCGTCACTTCCGGCTCAATCATCGAAACCTTATCGGCAAGCACTTCAAAGCCTTCAGACTGAACCAGGAACCGGACTGAAGTTGGGGTATACATATTAATATGCCCGTAATTCAAAAAATGCTTCATCCTTTTATCCACGCCATAACGGTAATCACAGGGCACTTCAATAATTACATGTTTTGATACCCGTTTAATCTCACGCAATAACATCCGTTCAAACTCAACATGCTCAAGAACATGGGCCAGAATAACAAGATCAAATTCATTATCAGCGAAAGGGATATGATATCCATCAAAAACATTTACCGACTTTAAACTTTTCAGCTTTCTCGAATTGATCTGATCTACACCGCTTTGTGAGATTTCCAAGGCATGCATCTCAGGAAAGGAATTCGTTCCATCAAGGTGCTGCAAGATACTTCCATCGCCAGCCCCTACTTCCAGAACCTTTTTAAATTCATACCCTTTACAAACATCAATGATGTTTTTTGCTTTATACTTTGCGCCCAGCATCCTCCATTGTTCATCCCGGCCAAGGTAGAAATCATCATAGGCACTTTTAACATCAGCACTTAAAATCTCATTATTCATCTTAAATGCCCAGGCAATTATTGTCCTTGTAAAACACTGAAGTAGACTTACGATAAAAAAGACCCGGAGAGATTCCACTGAATGATAATTCCCTGAATCCCTGCTTTTTAAAAAAGCTGATCGCAGCAGCATAGTGTTCACGTTCTGAATCGTCTAGAACTATTACTCCCCTCTCACTAAGTGCAGCCAGAGAATGGTAACAGCAGTTCACCCTGTCGCGGCCATCTACAATGATGATATCAAACTTCAGGCCCATACTTTCAGGCATTTTGCTGTAATCTCCATCTTTCTGCAGTTCGCAGAATATCATTTCAGAGTTTAAGGGTTTCGCCGCTGATATCTTTTCATACCATGCTTTATCATGTTCTACAGAAACAACTTTTTGTGCCCGCTGAGCATAGTAAAAAGTTGAATTACCCGAACCAAATTCAAAAACTGTATGATCTTTTTGAATGCGATCAGCTATAAAATCAATGAATGAATAAGTGACCCATGGAATAGGCTCTGAATTCCGGCCAATTGGTGATTTTGTTTCAAATGATTTGAACCAGCCTATTTCTGATAAATAACCCTTTAATCCGAAAGACAATAAAGTTTTTATTCTTGCCGGATTGATCAAACTGGTATAGGATTCCGTTTTTTTCAACGTTTTGCGATTTTTTGAATGAGTGAGATTAAAAATAAGGATTTAAGCATATTTATTCCTTGTTTTCTTGTTTCAGGGAAGACAAGTATAAAAAAAGTAGCAGAGAAGTATGCGATAAGTGTAGCAAAGGCGGCACCCTGAAGTCCATATAATGGGATCCAGAAAAATCCCAGAACAACATTAACCACGGCACCGGCAGCGGTACGATAAAGCGAATATCTGGTATAACCCTCAGCTACCAGATACTGACCACTTGCACTGCCCAGAAAAACAAAAACACCTGCCCAGATATGAATAGATAATATTTTGGCACCCTCGGCAAACTCTGCAGCATAAAAGTACTGGTAAATGTAGGTCGATGCAAAGCTCATCAATATTGCAATACTCAGGCTGATCAAAACCATCAGATCATACATATCCGTCAATCTTTTCTGATAACGCGATGGATCATCCCTACGGGCATTCATAATGGCCGGAAATACAGAAGTGACGATTGCTACAGGAATAAAATACCAGCTTTCACTCCAGTTAACTACTGTAGAGTAGATTCCAAGCGCTCCTACGCCAAGAAAACTTTCTACCATAAGTTGTCCTATTTTCATGTAAACAGTAACCAGAATGGCAGAAAATGCAAGTGGCCAGGAATGCCTTAACAGGTATCGGGCGAGATCGCCTTCATACTCCCATTCTGATATTTGATTCCCTTTGGCTCTGTAAGCTATCAGATAACCTATTCCTAATATTGCTGCATCAATGAGCAGAGTCCAGATAAACCATGACAATGGAGCAGAATTAAAAATTAAAATAAGTTTAATCCCTGCCGACAAGAGATTCCCTGTCACCTGAACCATCATGACATATTTCCCCTGAACCCGGGATTGAAAATAACTATCGATTATAGATAATGATTGAGTAATACCGATACATGATGCGATCAGAATATAACTTACTGGTATATCGCCATTTGTTCCTTTAAAGAGGGTATAACTTAGCCAGGCAAGCGGAATAATAGCGATTCCGGCCAGAAGCCGCATACGAAAAGCAGTACCCAGTAGCTTATTCTTCTTCTCAGGTTCTGAAAGAAGTTCGCGAGTTACAAAACCATCAAGTCCGAGCGCTGCAGCTGCCAGAAAAAAGGTGACAAAGACAAGGGGGTAATTCAGCATCCCATTTGCGGTCTTACCAAGGTAGTTTGCAACGGCAATACCCGCAAGAATCTTAATGCCCAAACTCCCCACCCTGGCAAGGAACAACCAACCGGTGTTTTTCAGATATTTACTAAAAGCCTGCTGGTCAAACCCGGGTACGACTGGAAACTTCATCAACACAAATATAATAGAAAAGC
>CAZGCG010000237.1:0-1126 GCA_964524205.1 uncultured Sphingobacterium sp.
TCGATATTCAGTTTCTTACAGGTAAGGCGTAATTCATCCTCATTCATATTTGAAACGTCGATTCCTGTAAATTTTTCAATGGACTCATACATGGAAAGCTTTTCATAAGGACCTGCAAAGTCAATCTCATGATCTCCAACCTTTATTGTTGATTTTCCATGTACAGCAAGCGCCACCTTTTCAAGACACTCCTCAACCATCGCCATCATCCAGATATAATCCTTGTAGGCTACATAGATTTCCATTGAAGTGAATTCGGGGTTATGGGTACGATCCATCCCTTCATTCCTGAACATTTTACCAAACTCATAAACTCCATCAAAGCCGGCAACGATCAATCTCTTAAGATATAATTCATTGGCAATCCGCAGATAAAGCGGCATATCCAAAGTATTGTGATGCGTATTAAAAGGACGGGCAGCGGCACCACCATGTATCGGCTGAAGGATAGGGGTTTCCACTTCCATCCATCCCTGATCATCAAAATAGGAACGCATGGTATTGATCACTTTTGACCGTTTGATAAAGATTTGCTTGAAATCCGGATTAACGGTCAGATCGACATAACGCTGCCTGTAGCGCATCTCCGGATCAGTAAAGCCATCGTAGATATTCCCATCATCATCACGCTTTACTATAGGGAGTGGCTTTAAAGATTTAGACAGAATCTTCATTTCACTGACGTGAATAGAGATTTCACCTGTCTTGGTAGTGAAAACATATCCGCTGACACCCACAAAATCGCCAATGTCCAGCAGTTTTTTAAATACGGTATTGTAAAGGGTTTTATCTTCTCCCGGACAAATCTCATCGCGGTTGATATAGGCCTGTATCCTGCCTGTGGAGTCCTGTAACTCTACAAAGGAAGCACTACCCATTATCCTGCGGCTCATGATCCGACCTGCAAAACGGATATTCTTATAGGAAGTCTTATCCCGCTCGTAATTGTTTTTAATGTCCAGCGCATTGACATTTACTTCAAATGCTTCAGGTGGATAAGGGTCAATTCCCAGTTTACGTAGCTCTGCCAGGGCTTCCCGGCGTAAAATCTCCAGTTCAGATAATCCGATGCTCATTTATTTACAATTTCTGCAAAAATAGGGTTTTCAGCGCAAAAATGCTAAGG
>CAZGCG010000237.1:1226-5757 GCA_964524205.1 uncultured Sphingobacterium sp.
TCCAGTATCCCTTCATTACACAATGTCCTCTGACAATAATTTCGCCTTCAGGACATTCAAAATTTTCATCAAATGTATCATGTGTCTGAATGGTCAGGATATTCTTGCTTTCCACATCCTGTATTGCAACTTCAATACCCGGGATAATACGGCCCACGGTTCCATAAACCTGGCGATGATATTCTGTTACAGCCATCACCGGTGAAGTTTCAGTGAGACCGAACCCTTCCAGAATCTTAATACCGAGGTTCCCGAAAAACTCTCCGACATTTTTAGGCAGGGCTGCTCCGCCCGAAAGCATGAACTTTAAGCGTCCTCCTGTTTTTTCCTTGATTTTACTGAAAACGAGCTTTTCTGCGATAGCTTTCTGCATGCTAAGAATCAATCCCGGAGTTTTTCCAGCTTCCTGAACTTCACGGTAGTGTTGCCCCGTTTCAATAGACCAAAGGAATATTTTAGATTTCAATCCACCGGCAGAGGTACCGTTTTTCATCGCTTTATCATGAATCCGTTCCAGCAAACGTGGCACACAACTCATAATCGTTGGCTTTACTTCTGCCATGTTTTTTGCCAATAGCTCGAGACTTTGGGCAAAAGCGATTTTGCTTCCTACGGCACAGCATACATGATAGGTAGCAGTGCGCTCAAATACATGAGATAGTGGCAGGAAGGATAGAAATACATCGTTTTCATTGATCACAGGGATCTGCTCCAGACAAACCTTTACATTTTGTACAAAGTTGGAATGAGTTAACATGACCCCCTTTGGGATTCCAGTAGTGCCTGAGGTATAAATCAGAGAGGTCAGATCACTTGGTAAAATAGCAGCCCTGGCTTCCTCGATTTTTTTTCCTTGTCTCTCCAGTGCACTTTTTCCTTCTTCGATAAGACTACTGAAACTGATTACTCCGGCATTCAATCCTCTTTCGGGAAGGTATTTCTCATAATCATCAAATACGGGGATGATGCGCTGTAATTCAGGGCAGTTATTGGCAATCTTAATTATTTTACGGAAAAGAAAAGGATTTCCTGCAAGGATTGTCTTTGCAGCAGAATCGTTCAATATATATTCAATTTCAGATTCAGATAGGGTGGGATAGACCGATACGTTAACAGCACCAATTTGCTGAACTCCCTGATCGTAATATACCCAATCAACCGAATTCTCAATGATCAGCGCCAGTCTGTCGCCCTTCATAATCCCCATCTCAAGAAAGTAGGCCGAGATGGCATCAGCAGTATCCAATACCTGTTTATAACTGATCTCTGCCCAGCTTTCCTTAACCTTATGCATTAAAAAGGTAGTATTCTCATCGTGGACGTACCCGACCACGTTCCGCAGCAGGTCAGGTATAGTGGTGGACTCTGTTATTGGATTCATCTTAAGCATTTTGGGAAATTTTTAATTAACAAGTATAACAGATTAGCCGTAAAAAAGCAAAAGGCTCCAGATAGAGCCTTTTAAATTGATATTCAATATGTTATACTTTAATATATTCTCAAAATCAGAATTATACTGAAAAACTTTCCCCGCAACCGCAGGTTCTGGAAGCATTTGGATTATGAAAATTGAATCCCTTGCCATTCAGCCCGTCTGAGAAATCAAGTTCAGTTCCCGCCAGATATAAAAATGACTTCATATCCAGTGCTAAACGGATACCCTGATCTTCAAAAAACTGATCTCCGGGTTTCTCTTCATTATCGAAGTCCATTTTGTACGATAAACCTGAACATCCACCTCCCTGAACAGAAACACGAAGAAAATAACCCGCATCGAGTCCGTTCTCTTTCATGAGTTCTTCAACCTTACTTTTCGCTTTATCTGTAACTGTTACCATTATATTCTGCTTAACATCAGCTCTTAGACCTTAAGGACTATTGAGTTATTAGTGGTGTGATTTAGCTGATTCTAACACTTCCAATCCGTTCTTTACACGGTAATCATTGATTGCTGCTTTGATGGCATCTTCTGCCAATACAGAACAATGGATTTTAACTGGTGGAAGAGCCAGCTCTTCTACGATATCCATATTATCGATCTTCATCGCATCGTCAATAGATTTTCCTTTCAACCATTCAGTTGCAAGGGAAGAAGATGCAATTGCCGATCCGCAACCAAAAGTTTTGAATTTTGCATCGGTGATCATATGGTTTTCGTCTACCTCGATCTGCAGGCGCATTACGTCGCCGCATTCAGGCGCACCAACCAAACCTGTTCCAACTTTAGTACTGCTTTTATCAAGCGTACCAACGTTACGCGGATGGGTGTAGTGATCTATTACTTTTTCTGAATATGCCATATGTTTTTAATTTGAAAATTTGATAATGTGTTGATTTGAAGATGATTAATTTATGTTAGATCAAATTTAAAGACCATTTTCAAATCTTCAAATCTGCAAATTATATAATCAGTTTAATGTTCTGCCCACTCAATCTTATCCAGATCAATTCCTTCCTTAAACATTTCCCATAGTGGTGAAAGGTCGCGGAGGTGATTAACTGCTTTGAGGGTCTGTTTTATTGCAAAATCAACTTCTTCTTCTGTTGTAAAACGGCCCAGGCCAAAACGTATAGAGGAATGAGCCAGATCATCAGATAAGCCCAGGCTCTTTAATACGTATGAAGGCTCAAGAGAAGCTGAGGTACAAGCCGATCCGGAAGAAACAGCCAAATCTTTCATCGCCATCATCAAACCTTCACCCTCAACATATTTAAAAGATATATTGGCTACATGTGGTAAACGATGTTCTACGTTCCCATTTACATAACTTTCTTCCAGTACTGTAAGTTCTGCCTGTAATTTATCACGAAGTTTTGATAAGCGTTTTGCTTCTTCATCCATTTCCACGCGGCATAGTTCGCAGGCTTTACCTAATCCAACAATTCCGGGAACATTTAAAGTTCCTGAACGCATTCCTCTTTCATGGCCTCCGCCATCCATTTGTGCGGTTACTTTAACCCTTGGATTTTTACGACGAACATATAATGCGCCAACACCCTTTGGTCCGTACATTTTATGTGCTGAAAATGCCATCAGGTCAATTCCATCTGCATTTACATCTACCGGGATCTTACCAACAGTCTGTGTTGCATCAGTCATGAAAAGTGCACCATGTTTGTGAGCAATTGCAGCAATTTCTTTAACCGGCTGAATTACGCCGATTTCGTTATTGCCATACATTATCGCAACCAATATTGTTTTCTCGGTCATGGCTGCTTCAAGCGCTGCCAGATCGATCAAACCATCCGATTTAACAGGAAGATAGGTAACCACACCTCCCATTTTTTCAACGTGCTTGCAGGCATCCAGAACAGCCTTATGCTCCGTAACACAGGTAATGATATGATTACCCTTTTCCTTATACATTTCAAAAACACCCTTGATCGCAAGGTTGTCTGATTCTGTTGCACCTGAAGTGAAAATGATCTCTTTTTCGTTTGCTCCGATCAGCTTTGCAACCTGCTCACGGGCATAGTCAACACCTTCTTCAGCAGCCCATCCAAAAGCATGATTCCTGCTTGCGGCATTGCCAAATTTAGCATTAAAGTATGGTAGCATCGCTTCAAGAACCCGGGGATCCATTGGCGTTGTTGCGTTATTATCTAAGTATATCGGCAAATTCATTTTTATTCTTTTAAATACAATACAAAGATATGAAAATATTTTCTGCATAATTTTCAATTTGTCTATGTCAGTATAGATAAAATGGTCATTTTTATGCCATAAAACAGATTCATGGACAAAATCGAACATATCGGAATTGCAGTCAGATCATTAAAAGAGGCTGGCCCTCTTTACGAGACTTTATTAGGCTGCAAGAGCTATAAAACCGAAGAAGTAGCATCCGAACATGTAATTACAGAGTTTTTTAAGGTCGGCGAAAGCAAGATTGAACTGCTCGAAGCGAGTTCTGAAGATAGTGCGATAGCCGGATTTATAGCGAAGCGCGGGGAAGGGATTCATCATATCGCTTTTGCGGTTGAGAATATTGTAGAAGAAATGGCGCGTCTTAAGGCTGAAGGCTTCATTTTATTGAATGAACTTCCAAAAAAAGGAGCCGATAATAAGCTGGTCTGTTTTATTCACCCAAAATCTACTCATGGCGTGCTGATCGAACTTTGCCAGGAGGTTAAATAAGCTGTTTTTTTATTATACGGGTTAAAGGATGGTTCCCCTCTGGTCGGTGTTCTCACCGTACCAAGCACGAATCAAATGGTTGGTGATAACACCAACCACATGGGATAAGCTTTTTTGACAGTATACATTTTTAAGGATGGTTCCCCTCTGTTCGGTGTTTTAACCGTACCAAGCACGAATCAAGTGGTTGGTGATAACACCAACCACAGGGAATGGATGGTTTATACTTATCCTGGTATAGCTCTGGTACACAATTATTATATTTTGGAAAGCAATCCCTGTGTTTTATAGCTTAGTTCAGCCCTTTCCTCCGGAGTATTTCCGGCAGGAAATTGCTTTCTATGTAAAATTACGAATAGCCGGAAGATACTTCCTCCGGCAAGGTTTATTTTA
>CAZGCG010000238.1:0-5722 GCA_964524205.1 uncultured Sphingobacterium sp.
ACTGATTAATAAAGAGATAAAAACTTCAAAAGCGGGTAAGAATGCCAGTATAATACTTAAAATGAATAGTTTAACTGATGTTGCTATAATTGAGAAATTATATGAGGCAAGTAATGCAGGTGTTAAAATTAAGCTAATCATCCGCGGGATGTGTTGTCTGGTACCGGGAATTGCAGGATTTAGTGAAAATATTGAAGTAATTAGTATAATAGATCGTTATCTTGAGCATGCGCGGGTTTGGATATTTGGCGAGGGGGGGAAACAAAATGTTTATCTTTCTTCGGCCGATATGATGGCAAGAAATCTGGATCATCGGGTTGAAGTTGGTTTCCCAATACTGGATGCGGAGATCAGGTCTGAGATTCTGGATATCATTAATATTCAGCTGAAGGATAATACAAAGGCCAGAGAAATAAATGAGCTGAACAATAATCGTTATCGTAAGACCGGGACAAAGGTCCTTAGTCGTGCTCAGACTGACATATATACCTATTTAAAATATAAAAAATAATACTTTGAGATACGCTGCCATAGATATCGGTTCGAATGCTGTCAGACTGTTAATTGCTGATGTAATACAAAACAACAAGACTGTTTCTTTTAAAAAGAATACGCTAATCAGAGTGCCTTTGAGGCTTGGTGATGATGCCTTTCTGGATAAGTTAATATCTCCAAATAAAACTGAAGAGTTAATTAAGACTATGGTCGCATTTCGTAATCTGATCGATGTTTACAAGGTTAGTGATTATATGGCTTGTGCAACATCTGCAATGCGTGAGGCAAGTAATGGTTCTTTACTTGTGGCAAAAATTAAGTCTGAGGCAGGATTAGACCTTGAAATTGTGGAAGGGCAAAGGGAAGCTAATATTATTTATGCAAGTCACATTGAGCAAAGTCTCGACCGGAAGAAGAATTATTTGTACATAGATGTTGGTGGAGGTAGTACTGAACTTTCAGTTTTCAGCAATGGAGAGTTGATTTCTTCCCGTTCATTCAATCTGGGTGGTATCAGGATACTTGATAACCAGGATAAAGATGAAACCTGGGCTGAAATGAAGGACTGGGTAAAAAATGTGGCCCAATCATATAAAAATCTTTCGGGTATTGGTACCGGAGGAAATATTAATAAACTTTATAAGATGGCCGAAGTAAAGGATGGTTCTCCATTAACTTTCACTAAACTTAGGGAATTGTATTCTTACCTGAATTCTTTTTCACTGAAAGACCGGATTAATGTTCTCGGATTGAATCAGGATAGAGCAGATGTTATTATTCCAGCCTCTGAGATTTATCTTACGGTTATGAAATGGGGAGGAGTAAAGCAAATATTTGTACCAAGGGTAGGTTTGGTTGATGGTATAATTCAGTTATTGATTGATAAGAATTTTCCGGATTGAAATGGTAGAGGGGAATAGGAAATGGGGAATGGGGAATAGGGAATAGGAAATAGGAAATGGGAAATGGGAAATAGGGAATAGGGAATGATTATGATTCGACGATTTTCTTAGATCCAACCCAAATAAAATAAGTAATTACCGGGGCCATTATTACATCTAATGTATAGTGGACATGTTGCAGCAGCACTGCTATCCCAATAAAAATTGTAGCAATAAGTGCAAGAATTTTATCCGTCCTTTTCTTCAGACATAAGAACATTAAAAACATCGCAGCGGTATGCCCTGAGAAGAACAGATCTTTGGTAATGAATTTTGGCCCATAAAATTGATTGCTAATTGGGTCATGTATAGGAATAAGATCTCTGGGGGCATCAAGTGGAATCAGACCGATAGAGACAAAGCGAGATAGGTTAATCAGGATAAAACCCCATAGAAAGGTTAAAAATAAGTTGGGATCCTGTTTGAAACGGCTGAATGTTAGTATGGTCATTGACCAGATGGTAATGAAAATGAAAAGAGAAAGATCATATGCGGGAAGCCATTCTAATAAATAATCATTGAAATTGATACCGTTTCTTTGCTCTATAGCCTGATAAAAGAATGGCAGGGCTAGCAAAATAAATGAGATAAGGATCAATCCGGTAATGCATTTTTTCCTGTAATCAGATGATTGCCAGTTGTCTCTCCATACACTTACAATAGCTCTTTGTTCAGACATGAATTTTTATTTTTTTTTAGAGTTTGCAAAAGTACGTGATAAATACATTATTTAGCAACATTAAATTAATGATTTTTTAATTTCGAGTTAATAATCATTATATATTCCACCTGATTAAAATGAACCACTCAAATTAATAATAGATAACAGAATTGTTAGATTATTATTGTGATATCCATCCGGATGGATTTACCGGAGTGCCACCTTTCCAGATTTGAAATTGCATTTCTGTTAAATCCTCGGTTATATCTGTTGCCACAGTGCCAATACTTTGCCGGGCAGTAACTTCCTGGCCTGCAGCTACACTTGCATTCTTAAGCTTGGAGTAAATAGAAAAATATTCTCCATGGCGAATGATGATAGTGTAAGAATTGACCAGATATATCACTTTACTCACTTTTCCTCCATAAACAGCATAAACATTAGCACCCGGGGCAGTTTTAATGTTAATACCCGGATTGAAAATGGTTACATTATTGAACTTTTGCTGCCCGAAGCCCTGGGTAATAATCCCCTGAGCAGGCTTTTGCATCCGACCACGGCTGCCCAGGAAGGAGGAGGAAAGTTTGGCATCCTCCGGACTTGAAGCTAAAATGGATGATCCACTCGCTACAGGTTTAGCAGGCTTAGGCTTTTCCGTATTATTTTTTGCTTTTGAGGCTGCTTCAGCCGCAGCAGCCAGTCTTCGACGTTCAGCTTCTTTGCGTTGCGCTGCTTGAATCTCTTTTCGAATAGCCTCCTGAATGGCCTTGTTTAATGTATTTGCCTCCTTTTGTTTTCTGGAAAGCTGTTGCTGAAGCTCTTTTTGTTTCTTGGTTAAACCTGTTAATATTTTCGACTGCTGTTCCTTATCCTTACCTAGTGTTTGCTTCTCGACTATCTGATCCATCAGGAGATTGGTTTTCTCCTTTTTGTTCTGGTCGAGTTCGTTGATTTGTTTTTTTAGGCTTATTTGGGTTGTAATGATTTCTTTTGCCTGTCTTTTGCGGAAAGTGCCTACCTGCTGAATATAGCGGAGCCGCATATACGCCTGATTAAAATTATGCGAAGCGAATATAAACATCAATTTATTGTAGGAACCCTGATTTTTGAAAGCAAAAACAATCATTTTTGCATATTGTGACTTCAGCTTGTTCAGGTTTGTTTGCAGCGAAATTACCTCAGTAGTATTGCTGATGATTTTCGTGTCCAGCATCTTAATTTCAGTATTTATCGTCCTGATTTTATCTTCTCTTAATCTGATCTGAGTATTTAAGAGATTGATCTGGTTAAGGGATAGTTTCTTGTTTTTATCAATCTTGCTGCGGCTTCTTTTTAGTTCCTCTATCTCTCTGCTAATAACTTCCTTTCGTTTTTTTAGTGCTGAACTACTCTGCCCAAAGGCAGATTGCAAAGAAATCATCAAAAGTAAAAAGGTAACCAATTTCAAAAATCGCATAGGGTAATAATTTACCCGGCAAAACTATTAACATTAGCTGAAAATCCGGACATTTTTATCATTTATTGTTCTAATCGATCTCTTTTAATTTCGGCGATTTTAGCTGAAATTCTTATTACTTTTGCTGCACTATCCTAAACAATGTCTGGTAAAAAACATCCGATCTATAATCTTCAATTTGCACTTTTATGCTTGAGCTCATTCCTGTTTTCTGCCAGTTTCAATATGTTGATTCCGGAAATGCCAGCCTATCTTACAAGACTTGGAGGTGCAGAATATAAGGGTTATATCATTGCACTCTTTACGCTTTCTGCTGGGATTTCAAGGCCATTTAGTGGAAAATTGACAGATAAGATCGGCCGGGTTCCGGTAATGGCGGTTGGATCATTTGTTTGTGTTGTTTGTGGCTTATTGTATCCGATCCTGACCAGCGTTGCCGGATTTTTATGGTTGAGGCTGTTTCATGGATTTTCTACAGGTTTTAAGCCAACTGCAACGGCAGCCTATGTTGCTGATATAGTTCCAGGTAATCGTTGGGGTGAAGCTATGGGAATACATGGATTATGTTTTAGCACCGGACTAGCAATTGGTCCGGCAATTGGCAGCGAGCTTACCGAAATGTTCTCAATAAATGCCATGTTCTATTGTTCTTCTGTTTTTGCACTTCTATCAATTGTCATTCTGATGAATATGCAGGAGACCCTGGAGAAAAAAGAACCATTCCGGTTTTCTATGATGCAGATAAGCCGTTCAGAAGTTATTGAGGTCAGGGTTTTGGTTGCAGCTTTCATTACCTTTTTTTCCTACCTGAGTTATGGGATTATTCTTACTGTTATTTCAGATTGGGGAGAGCACCTTGGGGTTTCAAACAAGGGTCTTTTCTTCATGGTTTTTACTGTTTCTTCACTCTTGATACGTTTTGTGTCAGGAAAGATGTCTGACAGGATTGGCAGAGTTCGTATTATTAAGTTATCACTGATAATTCTTGTGATATCTCTGATTTTGATTGGGTTTGCTGATACGCCGCTGAGCCTGATGATTGGTTCTGCGGTTTATGGCGTAGCAACAGGAATGTTATCTCCTGCAATCACCGCCTGGATTATAGATCTTAGCCATCCTGAACATCGTGGCAAAGCCGTTGCAACAATGTATATCGCACTGGAAGCAGGTATTGGCCTGGGAGCCTTTTTTGCCGGAAGTTTATACATTACTGATGTTAGTATGATACCTCCTATCTTCTATGCGGCGGCTATCATAACCTTTTTTGCCTATCTCTACTTACAGCTTTTTTATAAAAGAAAAGCTCAGATTAAACCGCAGAATGAACCCTCAAATTCTTAAAGATCTGGTTAGTATTGCTATGCCTTATGGTAAATATAAGGGCCGGCTTATTTGCGAGCTGCCGGAATATTATCTGGTTTGGTATGAGAATAAGGGATTTCCTACAGGTAAGATTGGGGTTCTTCTGGCTACAATGTATGAGATTAAGCTTAACGGACTTGAATATTTGCTTAAACCTATCAGGAAATAATAGAGAAAGCCTGTTTTTATCTAAATAGAAATACTAATATTATTAGTATTTCTAAAATCTTATTATATTTGAATAATTGAGAGCTTCTAAAGAATGTATGCTATAGTCGATATTGAAACAACCGGAGGGCATGCAAGTGCCAATGGAATTACTGAAGTTGCAATATTGGTACATGATGGCCAGGAGGTTATTGAGCAATTCAAAACATTAATCAATCCATTAAGGCCTATTCCAATTTATGTTCAGGCGCTTACCGGTATTGATGATGAGATGGTCAGTACAGCACCGAAATTTCAGGATATTGCCCATCGTATTTATGAACTCCTGCATGATAAAGTGTTCGTAGCACATAATGTCAATTTCGATTTTTCTTTTCTTCACTTTCATCTGGCGGCTGCCGGCTTTAATTTGCAGACAAAAAAGCTATGCACAGTGCGCTTAAGCCGAAAAATTATTCCCGGACTTGCTTCCTATAGCCTGGGAAGGTTGTGCAATGAGGTTGGAATAGAAATTCAGGACAGGCATCGCGCATTGGGTGATGCTCTGGCAACTGCAAAACTTTTCTCAATGCTGATCGAACAGGATAAGGAGGGGCATATCAGCAAAACCCTTAATCAACGATCAAGGGAACAATCACT
>CAZGCG010000239.1:0-5674 GCA_964524205.1 uncultured Sphingobacterium sp.
ACCCGCAGGGCTAAGACTAATAAATCATGATAGCACGCCCGGCCAAGCCGTTCGGACGGGATTCATCACCTTTTAAAAACAATAAATAAACAGATGAAAAAACTAATATTAAAACTCCTTTCGCTGCTAATCCTGATAAATTTCAGTTCATGCAGTTCCCGGAAGCTGAACAAGCAAAAATTTGAAAGTTCGGCCACTGCGCAATCGGAAATCCGGTTGCAGGACCTGAATAAAGCCCAATATGAAGGCAGGCGCATGATCCTGATGACTGACTCTTCCGATGAGTTATACACAATCAGCATAATTCCTAAGGATACTTTTAGCTTCTCAACGCAGCAGGGATTCAGGGGCAAGGCTGAAAGGATTGAAGTTAGGGGATTGGTTAGAAGGGCGCAAGCCCGTTCTGATAGTACAATATTCGAGGCAGAACAGCAAAATAGGCGGATATATGAGGAACAAAAGCAAAGTAAAATGGCGGAGTTATTGAGGAATGGGGTATTTGAAAGGAAATCCTGGAGCGTGGTGATGGTATTTATTGTTGTGGGGGTTATTTTGGTAATAGGGTGGTGGGTAATGAGACGATTTAGGAGAGCATAGTAAAGCCGGGAGTGGAGCCTTCCGGCTTTTTTATTGTTTATGGACTGTAGGTTAGAATAGTTTCTCTTTTTAGCGAATGAGAAGGTATCAACTGCCGCCCAGGTTCATGAGTTCTGATTTTTCTTAAAGTTTTCTGCCTGTTCAAAAATCTCTACATATACTTCATCTCTCTCAACCGGTGGATAGCCAAACTCATCAAGCAAAAGTATGAGTCCAACTTTTAACGCAGATTTAATGTCGTCACGTTTATTCCAGTCGGGGAATTTGGCTTGTCCGTCAACCAGGTCTTTCACAGCTTTTGCCAATTCAATCATTTTGTCGTCAGGATATTTGAAGTCATACTTAACACAAAGTTCTTTCAGGATGTCGTAAAATGCTTTTTCCTCAAAGTCAATTCCTAATGCCTCTCCTGCAGAAAATTCTTTGTGAACCTCCCATATTAAATCAGTCAAAGCGTTTGCCATTTCCTCATACACTTCACTTCTCAAAATATCGTTTTCCTCTCGTTGGTTGTATCGTTCTACCAGGGTTTGCATTTTTCTGGTAAAGTCAATTCCTTTTACCCGGTTCACTTTTCTTATTTCACCAATAACCTTAGCAAGCAGTTTTTGCAGCAATTTGATTTTATCAATCTTCGCAAGATAATCTTCTTCAAAGATGTCCTGCTCAGTTTCATCATCATCACCCAGTTTGAAAATTTCTTCTACTCCGTCACTTTCCAGGGCGTCTTTTATCATTTCACGTACCCTGGCATTCATTTGGGCTGTGTCTGGTGCCTCTCCTTTGGTGAGTTTGAAAACAATGGACCGCACTGCGAGGTAGAAATGGGTATAATCCCTTTCAAGCGGTGTCAGATGTTCGCTGCCTGTACAAATATCATAAGCTGCTTTCAAGCGTTTCACCAGACCCATAAACCGAGTTTCAAGGTCTTTTGTTTTCTGAACATATTCGGCTGCTAGATTCAGGGTATTTAATTGCTGTATTGTGGTGCCGCTGAAATAGTTGGAGTTGTTGAACGAGTTGAAGAGTTTAGCCAATAAATCCAAATGATTACGGACGATAATTAAAGACTCTGCAATGTCCTCAAAATTATCTTCATCACCCTTGTTGTATTTGGCTAATGCCAGATTCATTTGTTTCTTGATGCCAATATAATCTACAACTAAACCTTTGTTCTTGCCTTCATACTTACGGTTAACCCTTGAAATAGTTTGAATTAGGTTGTGCTGCTGAATTGGCTTATCAATATAAATACTATCCAGAAAAGGCACATCAAATCCTGTAAGCCACATATCCACTACAATGGCGATCTTGAAGTTTGATTTTTCGTTTTTAAATTGCCTATCTAACTCTTTTCTGTATTCCTTGGTACCCAGGAGATCATACATTTCCTTCGGGTCATCCTGTCCTCTGGTGGCAATGAGTTTAATGCGTTCAATCGGTTTTAGTTCTCGTTTGTCCTTTTCGCTAAGTTCGGTACTTTCTTCAGCTGCCCGTATTTCATTCCATTCGGGACGTAATTCAATGATGTTCTTAAACAATTCATAAGCAATTTCACGATTGCTGCACACAAACATCGCCTTGCCTTTTACTGTAGAACCTTCGGCTATTCGATTACTGTAATGATTTACAAAATCCTCTGCTACAGCCTTCAATCGCTTAGGGTCGCCTAAAATGGCGTACATATTTGTAGATTCTTCTTTGCTTTGTTCAATTTGGTAATTGTTAGCTCCTGCTGCTGCAGCTTCTTCATAGTAGCGTTCAATTTTCTCCAGTTCGCCATTTTTTAAAGCTACTCTGGCTGCGCGGCCTTCATAAACTATTCTTACGGTGATTTCATCTTTCACAGATTCTGTCATGGTATAGGCATCCACTACTTTACCAAAAACATCCAGCGTGGCATCAATTGGGGTTCCAGTAAACCCAACGAAAGTGGCATTGGGCAATGAATCGTGTAAATACTTAGCGAAGCCGTAAGTTTTAGTAACACCTTTAGCTGTAACTTTAATTTTTTGATCAAGATTTACCTGACTTCTGTGGGCTTCATCTGAAATGCAGATAATATTCGTTCGATCACTGAGCAGTTCTGTATCTTCGGTAAACTTGTGAATAGTAGTCAGGAAAACTCCGCCACTTTGCCTGCCTCTTACTAATTCTCTCAGATCAGAACGGCTTTCTACACTTATTATAGTATTATCGCCAATAAAGGTTTTGGCGTTTGTAAATTGTCCGGAAAGTTGGTCATCCAGGTCTGTTCTGTCAGTAATCAGTACAATGGTTGGACTTTCAAAGTACTCGCTTTTCATCAGCAACCTCGTTAGATAAAGCATAGTAAAGCTCTTTCCGCAACCTGTAGCACCAAAATAAGTACCACCCTTACCGTTTCCTTCGGGCTTTTGAGCTTCTTTAATGCTGTCAAACAAGGCTCTTGCTGCATAATATTGTGGATAGCGGCAAACAATCTTTTCATTTTTCTTTGAGCTGTCAGGAATGTAAATGAAGTTTCGGATAATATCCCTCAGGCGGTTTCTATTGAACATACCCTGTATCAGGGTGAACATACTGTCTATTCCCTCGACATCTTTTGCGAGACCTGCTACCCTCCGCCAGGAATAGTAAAACTCGTAAGGGGCAAAGAATGAACCCGACTTATTGTTTACCCCATCACTGATCACACAAAATACATTGTACTTGAATAATTCAGGAATATCCCGCTTATATCGGGTAGTGAGCTGAACATAGGCATCGTGTACAGTACATTCTTCTCTTATTGCTGTTTTAAATTCAAATACTACCACTGGTAAACCATTGATATAGATAATACCATCAGGAATGCGTTTTTCTGAACCAATAATTTCTAATTGGTTTACAAACCTATAAATGTTATTATCTGGCGGATATTTTTTTTGGGGTTCGGCCGCAAGGGAAATTAACTGATCTGCTTCAGGTTGCCTGTGTTTGTTAAGTCCTGCATAATTTATGAGTTGAATATAGATGTCTTTTTGATTGCGATCTTCCCTTTTCAGGATAAAGCCGTCTGAAAGCATTCGCAGGAATGTTTTATTGCTCTCGTATAGGTCGGTAGCTGAAAGTGATTTGAGCTGAAGAATAATAGATTTGGTCTCATTAATAGTAATACCTTTACTGGCATATTCTTTTAAAAGAAAGTTTTGTAAATCTTCTTCTATTAAAACC
The DNA here is from genome assembly GCA_964524205.1 of uncultured Sphingobacterium sp. Taxonomy (GTDB): domain Bacteria; phylum Bacteroidota; class Bacteroidia; order Sphingobacteriales; family Sphingobacteriaceae; genus Daejeonella. The sequence goes on from CAZGCG010000239.1 coordinate 3,793, forward strand.
TCGTCTGGCTTACGGGTAATGGTAATACCCAGGTGATGGGAAAATCCTTCCAATCCCAGCAACTCGGTAAAGGCCTGTTCTAATTTTTCTTCGGTAAACTTCATTCCTTGCTCTCAATTTTTATAGTCCAGGAAACTGCTTTTAATCTTTCTTGAATCATTTTTAATGTTTCCAAAACGGCTTCTTCTTTGGGTAATTCTCCATACACCAAATTTTTAAAGTCACCGTTATAAATTGTTTTCAACTCATTCCATACATTTTCCAAGTCTTTGAAAATTAGTGCTTCATTTGGATGATGATTCAGCCATTTATTATTGTTTCTAAAACTTGCAACATCATCATTTGCTACTTTTAATAACATTTCATCAAAAGCCGTTGATTGAAAGAATTTTGAAAACTCATCTTGTTTAAGTAGCTGATGTAAATCGTAGGTGTGTCTTATCTTTTTCTTTAAATCATCCATTGGATTGTCGCCATAAGAAAAACGAACCAAACTCATTATTTTTTCGCAAATGGTTCTTATAGGTTCTAATGTTAATAGGTCAAAAGGAAGTAGTCCGTTGTCTTTAGCAATTTCAGACTGCTTATTATCCAGCATCATTTGACCAACAAATGAAACGATGCTTTTGGTAGTGTATGGTTCGTAGTATCCCAGCCAAGTTGATTCCAAAATTATTACATCTCTTACTTGGCCGTAATCACCTATAAATTCTTTGTTGTAAGCGTGTGCAGTTTTTCGGTTCATTCCCATTTTATGTGTAATACCTTCAATAGCTACTTCGGGCAATACGGTTTCTACAACTTTACTTATTGCTTTTAATTTCGATTTTAACTTATTGTCTGTTTCCCCTTCTCGTCTCAATACTACCAAGTCAATATCTTCCGAAAAGCGTTCTATCATATTAAAACACTTGGATAGAGCCGTCCCGCCTTTAAAGATAGTGTCTTTACTCACGCCAGATGCGTGATTAAAAATCGTAAACAAAGCAAATGTAACCCAATAGTCTTTTTCTATATAAATGGCAGGGATTTTCATTTGGTCAGCCGTAAACTGAACTGCTTGTCTGAATAAGGTTTTGTTTTCGTGCAACTTCATACAATATTCCATTTTTCGGTAGTGGATAAAGCTTTCGCTGCACCTGTTAGTTTATACTTAGTAATTGGATTCAATGATTTGAAAAGTGGTTCAGCTGTTTTGCCCTGTTGTAATTGGTCTAACAACGCACCTAATAAAGCCCTTGTAGCAGGTGGATATTTTAAAGCCAACCGAACCAATATATTGATTTCCTCATCAGAAATAGTTTTGATGATCGCGATAAACCGCTTACAGGAAGATTCTATAGTGGCATCAGGTATTTTTTTGATGTAGCGAATGGCATCCAGTATTTGCAATAATGGAATATTCTCTTTGGTAATGGTGTTTTTTTGTTTTATGAACGAAATCGTATAGCGTTCTCGTTTAAAATTAGGGCGAACCTCATTTTTACCAATCTGTATCGTATTGCTTATCTGGGTGCTTAAGCCTAATTTATTGTAGATACTATAACCTGTGAGATAGCCTGTGATTTTTCTGTTTTCTTCCAGTAAGTCTTTCACTACCTGTGCCTGATTGGGTTGAAGCTTGCCAAAGGGCGTGTTCTCAGGTTTATAGTATTTACCCTTTGCTAGTTTAGCTATTTTACCGGAAGCCACCATACGGTTCAATGCTTTTATGACCGCTTCTTTCTGATTCACCTCTGTAGTAAAATCAGCATAGGTGAATACATAACCTTTAGGTAGTCTGTCTATCGTAAATACTATGTAATCAGTTGTTTTCATTCTTTATACTGTGCTACAAAGATAGTTTAATGTCCAGTTTATTAGTAAAAAAACTGGACATTTT
>CAZGCG010000240.1:0-5632 GCA_964524205.1 uncultured Sphingobacterium sp.
ATTGTCCCCTCAAAGAAAAAAACTCTTTACCCGATCAGGGCTGGGCTTCGTAATTATCTGATCAAATACGACCGTGAGGTAAAGCTTCCTGTACAATACACAGATTTGCTTCGCTTCAATCTGAAAACACCCCTTCGGGATAAGGAAGGGCGTGATACACTCTGGTATACAGTATATTATGATGAAAGTGAGATGAAGGAATTATTCCCGAATCTCACTTATATCTATGCCCTGATGAATACAGATGGTGATACCGCAGTGATGGAGCACCTTTCGGTAGCGCGGATAGATTACTGCACTTTTGCCAATACAAGGCCTTTCAGGGTGCGGATCATCAACCGCCTGAATGACAACTATGATCATTTCTACATTAAGGTTGGGGACGCCTCCCGTGTCTATGGCCTTGAACTTGAGCATATCTTATCCCCAAACCGGATAATTTACATGACGGATGGGAATACACTCATTGAAGAGCATATTCCCGGTCTGCCCGGTGATGAGTTTATTAAGCGAAGCCTCCATACATCAAAATTTAATCAGATCCGTATTTGCAAGGAGTTCGTCAAATTCAATGAACGCTGTTTTGTGAGATTGCTTGGAGATATGCGTTCCTATAATTTCGTTGTTGATATTACTCCGGATATTGAAGGCAATCAATACCGTTTCAGGGCAATCGATTTTGATCAGCAATCCTATGAAGGGAGGCTAAAAATGTACCTTCCGCATTATTTCAAGGAAAATCTGGCACTTGTTCAGCTTGGGATGCAGCATATGGACCTTACTACTATGCGGCAGTATCAGGAAGAAGAAAGAAGTCTGATCGCCAACCGTTTCCGCTCAGGATACTACCGTCTGCAGGATCTCTTCGAAGTTATGAATACTGATTCCATAGCACCGGAAGAAAAAGTCATACAGCTAGGCAAAGAGCTTGCATCCTATCATAAAAACCCAGCCTTCAAAAGCTGTGATACGATGGGAAAACTGGTTTTTGAAAGTCTGCACCAGATTGTTGGGAAGAAAATGGGGTAGATGGTTGTTAGTTGGTTGGTTGTTAGTTGTTAGCAATATATTACTAAAGTTAAACCAACTCTCAATTGTCAATTATCAACTGTCAATTGAATTCAAGCTATCTCCAGCACCAAATCATCCGTGTTAACCAATGTGCCCGGGTTTAAGATAATATCTCCAACAATACCATCATTATTTGCCGCAATATTGGTTTCCATTTTCATGGCTTCGACCATAAACAAAGGCTGATTTTTCTTCACTTCATCACCCTTTTTAACAAAAACTTTGGAAAGCATCCCCTGTAAAGGTGAGGCAACATGACGTTCATTATCTTTTTCAGCCTTTCTGTTCTCCTGGCGGATCACCTTAATCGACCTGTCCTGAACTTCAATATTCCTTGTCTGCCCATTCAACTTAAAGAAAGCTGTACGCATTCCTTTATCATCGGCAGGCCCAATAGACTGAAGTCTGACAAGCAGGGTCTTACCCGGGGCAATTTGCACTGTAGTTTCCTCTCCCGGCTTCATCCCGTAGAGGAAGTATTTGGTCGGAACCACATCCACATCACCGTATTTCCTGAACATGACCAGGTAATCTTCAGTTACTTTAGGATAGAACTTATAAGACAGGTAGGTAGTGTATGGAAGATCATCACCGAACTTCTTCTTAAAATCCTTAAAATCCTGTTCAAGATCCAATGGAGGAATATGTTTACCAGCACGGTCAGTTAGAGGCACCTTGCCTTTCAGAATGATCCGCTGGAGCTCCTGAGGGAACCCTCCTTCAGGCTGTCCGAGTTCCCCGATAAAGTAAGAAACAACAGACTCAGGGAAAGAGATCTGATCTCCTTTGGTAAATATATCTTCCTTACTGATATTGTTTGCAACCATATACTGAGCAAGATCACCAACAACTTTTGAGCTTGGTGTAACTTTAACAATATCTCCAAACATCTCATTCACATCGGCATAACGCTCTTTGATCTCCTCAAATTTATCCCCAAGTCCCAGGGCAATTGCCTGAGGTTTCAGATTGGAATACTGGCCACCCGGAATTTCATGCTGATAAACCTCAGCAGAGCTGGATTTCATGCCAGATTCATAGGGGTGATAATAATCGCGAACACTTTCCCAGTAATTACTGAACTGATTAAGCGATTTGATATTGTAAGGGTTCTCACGCTCATGAAAACGCATCATTTCAACGATAGAGTTGAAATTTGGCTGCGAGGTCATACCAGATAATGCTCCCAAAGCACAATCAACAACATCCACGCCTGCATCAATTGCCTGCATATACGTTGCCGACTGCAATGAGGAGGTATCATGAGTATGCAGATGAATTGGAATCTTTACCGTATCCTTTAATGCCTCAATTAATATTTTGGCTGCGTATGGTTTCAGCAAACCCGACATGTCTTTAACGCCCAGAATATGTGATCCTGCATTCTCAAGATCTTTGGCCAGGCGCAAATAATAGTCCAGGTTATATTTTGTACGTTTTGGATCAAGAATATCTCCGGTATAGCATAATGCACCCTCGGCAATTCCACCGGTCTTGCGCACCATATCAATACATGGAGCAATATTTTCCATCCAGTTCAGGGAATCGAAAATCCGGAATACATCTACTCCATTCTCCCAGCTTTTCTGAACAAATGATTCAACAAGGTTATCCGGATAGGCTGAATATCCAACTCCATTACATCCCCTGATCAGCATCTGAATCAGGATATTTGGCATTGCTGCCCTCAGCTTCTGTAGTCTGATCCATGGATCTTCGTGAAGGAATCTCAGGCATACATCAAAAGTTGCACCGCCCCAGGCTTCCATACTAAAGGTTTGCGGATGATCCTTGGCATAAGCTTCGGCAACCTTCAGCATATCATATGTACGCATACGGGTAGCCAGTAATGACTGATGACCATCACGGAAAGTTGTATCAGTATAATAGATCTTCTTTTCGTTCTTCAGCCAGGTGCAAAATCCTTCAGCACCCAATTCAGTGAGCATATCCTTGGTACCTTTTGGATAAGGGGCCATATGATCAAACTCAGGGATAGGTGGTTTTTCAAGGCGTACCTTCGGATCAAAGTTTTTTACATCGGGGTTGCCGTTCAATGAAATATCACCAAGGAAGGACAAAACACGTGTTCCACGGTCGAGCCCGGTGGTAATGGCAAACAATTCCGGATATTCCTGAATAAAATTAACGGTAGCCTTTCCTTCAACAAAAACGGGATGATTGATCAGGTTCTCGAGGAACTGAATATTATTCTTTACGCCCCGGATTCTGAACTCACGCAATGCACGATTCATCTTACGTGCCGCATCAATTAAAGTAGCTCCCTGGGTGCTCACTTTAACCAGCATGGAATCAAAAAAGGGACTGATCTTCATGCCGGGATAGGTACTGCCCTCATCCAATCGCACTCCAAAACCGGTTGCATTACGGTAGGTGATCAGTGTTCCATAATCTGGCTTAAATCCATTTGATGGATCCTCAGTAGTGATACGGCATTGCATCGCAAAACCATTCTTCATGACATGAGCCTGATCAGGAAGGCCGATCTCCGGACTTGAAAGTTTATAACCATCGGCAATATAAATCTGGGTTTTGATCAGATCTATCCCGGTGATCATTTCTGTAACAGTGTGCTCTACCTGTATCCTCGGATTAACTTCAATGAAATAAATTCGCTCATCCGAATCGACAAGAAACTCAACTGTTCCAACATTATTGTAGTTAACAGCTTTCGCGATGCTTACAGCATAATGATATAATTTCTCACGGGTCTCATCCTTTAAGTTCAGTGAAGGTGCTACCTCTACAACCTTTTGGAAACGTCTTTGAACAGAACAGTCGCGCTCATACAGGTGCATCACATTCTGATGGTTATCAGCAACAATCTGAACTTCGATATGACGGGGGCGCTCAATGAATTTCTCAAGGAAAACAGTATCATCACCAAAGGCATTTTTAGCTTCACTTTTGGCTTCCGGGAAGGCTTTTTTAAGCTCCTCTTCAGTTCTAACAACCCTCATTCCCCGTCCGCCACCACCGGAGGCTGCCTTTAAAATCATAGGGAAGCCAATACGTTCAGCTTCTGAAAGTGCAATATCAAGGGTGGTCAGGTCTGGTTCATTGCTTTCTATGATAGGGATTTGAGCCTTTTTAGCAACAGTTTTTGCAGTAATTTTATCGCCCAGGGCGATCATCACATCAGGCCTTGGCCCGATAAAAATAATCCCATTTTCAGCGCACTGACGGGCAAACTCAGGATTTTCTGATAAAAAGCCATATCCGGGATGGATTGCATCGGCTTTACAGTATTTAGCCATCTCAATAATGGCCTGAATATCAAGGTAGGGTTTTAGAGGGTCATTATCTTCACCGATCTGATAGGCTTCATCCGCCTTGTAACGATGAAGAGAGTAACGATCTTCGTAAGTATAAATAGCCGCGGTCTGTATATTTAATTCATTGCAGGCACGACTAATCCTGATTGCTATCTCTCCCCTGTTTGCTATCAGTATTTTCTTGATATTCATAAATAACCTAATTTGTCCCTAAGGTAAAAAATTAAAAACCTGATACCAAATAAGATTTTGGTTCAAATTCTAATCCAAATTGATGCAAAGGGCATTAATTAGACTGAAAATTTCATAAATTATAAAATAAACAATTTTATATGCAGAAAAAGCTGAGTTCCAAATTGAGTTGGGCAGAACGTGTTTCTTACCTTATGGATGAAAAATTTCGGATTCCCGGAACAAATTTCAGATTTGGCATCGACCCTCTTTTAAATTTAATTCCGGTATTGGGGGATATTTCGGGTTTTGCAGTTTCAATTGTACTGGTCCTTACGATGGCAAGACATGGCCTGAGCCGGAAAGTCCTTATTCTGATGTTTCTGAATGTTATTCTGGACTCAACCATTGGTGCCATCCCAATCATTGGGCAGGTATTTGACTTTGCCTATAAATCAAACTCAAGAAACATCCGTCTCCTGAAAGAATACTATGAGGAAGGAAAACATCAGGGCAGTGGCAAGGGCACGCTACTCTGGATCGTAATCTTCCTTATTATCTTCATTCTGATTTTTGTCTGGCTGATGTGGAAAATCCTGGAAGTGATAATTGGCCTTTTTTAAATTAACCTGAGTTCGATTTAAAATCTTGCCGGGTAGTGTATTATCAATTTTCCTTTAGTAATTCTCAAACTTTCACTCTCGCAAAGACGCTAAGACGCAATGGCTGCAGGTTATGTAAAATCATCTATTTTAGATGATAGTTTTCGCGTCTCTGCGTCTCTGCGAGAGCCTTTTTTTCACTTTCCTTTCCCTCTGGTTGGTGCTCCCTCTGTTCCAAAAACATTCTCACATCCCCTGGTCAGTGAAAACAATCGTAGGCGTGGAAACCCATAATACCGCAACCCTAACCTCTTTAAGTGCCGGTTATTCTTTCTGAAAAATTTTCACAATTTAGATCCTTGAAATGACAAAGTTCCTTAAATAATGACATTGTGTGAGCACCAGCAGTTCCGGGCTCGTTCCTATGAAATATAGCTCCGGGTAAAATAAACCTTGCCGGAGGAGGTATCTTCCGGCTATTCGTAATTTGAA
>CAZGCG010000241.1:0-1573 GCA_964524205.1 uncultured Sphingobacterium sp.
AGGATTCAAACACAACTCGGATAGTTCAGAGAATGAATTAGAAAAACTGTCTGAGTTAGGATTAATAGGATTAAAGGATTGATAGGATTCAAACACAACTCGGATAGTTCAGAGAATGAATTAGAAAAACTGTCTGAGTTAGGATTAATAGGATTAAAGGATTGATAGGATTCAAACACAACTCGGATAGTTCAGAGAATGAATTAGAAAAACTGTCTGAGCTAGGATTAATAGGATTAAAGGATTGATAGGATTCAAACGCAAGTCGGGTAGTTCAGACCCGATAGCTATTGGATCTATTTTCAATCTACCCTCCTATTTTCATGGTTCCTGATAGAAATCGCACACCCAACAATCCATAACACAAAAATACCTTCAATAATGCGCTGCATTAATCCGGCATAAGGGCTTAAAGGGTTCGCAAATAAAGTAAGAATAAAGAAAGCCGAACCGATGCCAAGTAAAATGGAGACTTGCGATAAACGTCCCCGGGTATTGACCTTCTTTAATCCGAAACCAATGAGCAGGAGGCAGAGGGGCATTCCAATATAAGTAAAGAGTCCGCTCAGATTATGGATGACCTGGGCCAAAGCCGGATTGATCATTTCTTTATTGCATCCGGCTTCGCAAGGAAAAATTCCAACAGTAATTGTTGCCAATCCATAAAATAATGCAATCCCATAAAAACTCAGCCTGATCTGCTTTGATTGAGGCATATTAGCCGGTGCTGCAAGGGCAAATATCATGAGCAGTATTCCAGATGGAATATATCCGAAATAACGAATTTCTTTTGAGTAAGGCCGGTCTTCGGACATAGACTCACTGATAAGCTGCACCACAGGGTCATAATTTTCTGCGATCAATCCTGCCAGCAGCGAAGCAATTACAAAAAATGCTGATCCAAGGATGCCGCAGATGAATATTGTTCTTTCGTTTAATCTCATGGTTGGGGATTAGGAAATAGGGATTAGGAAATAGGTAATAGGAAATGGGAATTGGAAATAGTTTAGCATCAGCTGCTCATATTGATAAATTCATAATCTGTAGTTAATTCCTTCGCTAGCGCACGCGTGTGCTAAACTCTTCATTTACGCATAGGCATTTCTCTAATTTATTTATTATCTTGCTGATAAACAGACTAATTCATTATGAAAAATCTTTCAGGTAAACCAGTGATAATAATTTTTACTGTGTTAATCATTGCTTTGCTGTACCTGGCATTCCGTCCGATCCCGGTCAGCAGAGATAATTCAATTGTTATCAATACGACCATAGATAAAGTTAGTGAAGGTTCTGAGGATAACATAATCTTAAAGCTCAATAATACCAGCGGGATTTTCTACATCAATCATGGCTTGCAGAAGGGACTAAATCTCGACACCCTGCAACAGGAATTGCAAAATCGTGAAGTCAGCGTACTTTATTTGAAGTCTAATTTTTTCAGCGGTTTTAGTCCGGTGAAGGGCACCAAATATATAACTGAACTAAAATTAGGGGATAGGATAATTTATTCTGAATTATAGTTTTACCCTTTGTCTGAACCGTGATTCAGGTGATTTACCTTATTAAATGA
>CAZGCG010000241.1:1673-5627 GCA_964524205.1 uncultured Sphingobacterium sp.
TAGTATCAATCACCAAAATCATTCTAATCAAAAAAATCATAGTTCAGACAAAATGCAATCCTTTGTCTGAACCGTGATTCAGGTGATTTACCTTATTAAATGATAGTATCAATCACCAAAATCATTCTAATCAAAAAAATCATAGTTCAGACAAAATGAGGTACCTCAAACCCCCTCCCTCAGCCTCTCTCCCAATTCATCCGGCAGCGGACTCTCTTCAATACCTTTTGCTGCTTTTTCTATATCATAATCAAAGCGAATAAAATCTACCTTAATCGGATTATCACCAGAATCATTTAGAGTAAGCATCACATAACATCCCTGCGGATTTCCATCTTTGGGCTTGCCAACCGAACCGATATTGATCACCTGTTTATCCTGATCGATAATCCGGTGATAAGGTTTATGAGAATGCCCGACACATAAGATGTTTGCATCAGCTTCATCCATTAATTCTGATACATAGCTTGATTCAGTATTTTCAAGAACATATTCATCAACACTTCTGGGACTTCCATGAACCATCATGATATTAAAATTTTGTCCTTGAAGTTTAAACTCCAGTTTAATATGCGAGGGGAGCGACAAAAGATAGGCTCTGTTTTCAGGTTCAATGATATGATAGGCATAATCTTTTCCGGTTCCTTCCAATTCTTCAGCACTGATTTGAGGCATGGCCTTAACTTTCAGGTCATGATTGCCAACAAGCGTCGCAATACCCCGCTTCCGGATCTCATTAATGATCTCATTTGGCCATATATTATATCCCACCAGATCGCCAAGGCAGTAGATTGCATCTGCTTTTCTATTGTCCAGATCCTTCAAAAAAGCCTCAAATGCCGGAAGATTGGCATGAATATCAGAGAACAGGGCAATCTTCATTCAATAATGTCTACAGGTTTATAGTATTTTTTCCGAAGCCAGAAGGCAACATTAACCAATGCGATTAATGCCGGGACTTCCACCAGCGGACCGATTACTCCGGCAAATGCCTGACCTGAGTTAATCCCAAATACCCCAATTGCGACAGCTATCGCAAGCTCAAAATTATTGCCGGCTGCTGTAAAGGCGATGGATGCATTTTGAGAATAATCAGCTCCCAATGCCTTTCCAAAAAAGAAGCTGACAAGGAACATAATGGCAAAGTAAATGACTAGCGGAATAGCAATCCTAACGACATCAAAAGGTATTTGCACAATTAATTCACCCTTTAAACTAAACATTACCAAAATTGTAAAAAGTAAGGCGATCAGGGTGATTGGTGAGATGAATGGGATAAACTTCTTTTCATACCAGTCTTCACCTTTTAATCGAATCAGACCATAGCGGCTAATGACACCAGCAGCAAAAGGCAAACCAAGATAGATCCCGACTGATTTCGCAATTTCCCCGATCGTAATATTCACTTCAGAACCTTCAAAACCAAAGACCGGCAGCAGGAGCGTAATGAATACATAAGCATAAACACTGTATAAAAACACCTGGAAAATACTGTTAAGGGCGACTAAACCGGCAGCATACTCCCTGCTACCATCCGCAAGTTCATTCCACACAATTACCATTGCAATGCATCGGGCAAGTCCGATTAAGATTAAACCAACCATGTATTCAGGCTTATCGCCCAGAAATGTTATTGCCAGAAAGAACATAAGCACCGGACCGATGATCCAGTTCAGAATCAGAGAAGCACTCAGCACCTTTGTATTGCGGAACACTTCTCCGAGGTTCTCATATTTAACTTTCGCCAGTGGTGGATACATCATCAATATTAATCCGATAGCCAGGGGAATGTTTGTTGTCCCGCTCGAATAGGAATTAATAAACCCTGCCCCGGATGGGATAAAGTAACCTATTGCTACACCTGTTGCCATCGCAAGGAATATCCATAAGGTTAGGTAGCGGTCTAGAAAGCCTAGTTTTTTCCGTTGATGCGCCGGAGCGCAGTTGGTTGCTGACATGGTGGTTGTGGTTATGGATGCATTTGCTAATTAACAACCCGATAGTTATCGGGTCAATTTGTCTGGTTAATTTTTTTTCTTTGATACTCAAGGTGGCCATTAGTCGACCCCGAAGGTGGTCGTATGTTTATAGAAACATCATAAAACAGACGTTTCCCGACCCTGAAGGGGTCGCATGTATTGGGAATTTTCACATGCGACCCCTTTAGGGTCGGGATTTCCGTGCTAATTATTCTATAAACATTTGACCCCTTCAGGGTCAGTAGCAAAATTCCTGCAGTATATGTTTCTTAGACATTTGCTAATTACCTAATTCCCCCAACCCGATAGTTGTCGTCCAGATAGTTATCGGATGCTAATTAAAATGCTTCTGTATAAACTCCGCCGCATACACCTTAATCATCTCCCTCACCCTCCTGAACTCCTCCATTATCTCCTCCTCCGTTCCTTTTGCTTTCGCCGGATCGGGGAAATTAAAATGAAAGCGTTCCACATTTCCGGGGAAGTACGGACAGGCTTCATTTGCATTATCGCAAACCGTGATTACATAATCAAATGGGATGTCGAGGTATTCATTTACATTATTGGAGCTATGTTTTGAGATATCGAGATGATCCTCGGCCATCACCTTAATGGCTCTCGGGTTTACCCCATGAGTCTCAATTCCGGCGCTGTAGACCTTCGCCTTATTGCCTGCATAATGTCTCAGATAACCCTCTGCTATCTGACTTCTGCAACTATTGCCTGTGCAGAGTACGAGTATGTTCTTCATCTAATTTATTTCTAATTAATGGTGCTTCTATAAATTTAATTACTGGCAACAGACAGTTTCACCTTTATAATTTGCCAGAAAATCCTGCAGGGTTGATTCCAATACCTTCCAGGTATCCGGATCAATGCAATAGCATACGCTTGTCCCCTCGATCGAACCTTTAATGATTCCGTTGCTTTTTAATTCTTTAAGATGCTGTGAGATCGTTGCCTGCGCCAGACCTAATTCACCAACCAGATCCCCGCAGATACAGGTATTTGAAATCATAATCCGTTGAAGAATCGCAATCCGTGCAGGATGAGCCAATGCCTTAAGGAGAATAGCCAATCTGTTCTGTTCTTTACTGAAGATATCCGCTTTGGTTAGTCCCATAATTGTATATTGCAATATTACGATTGATTATTGTAAACTGCAATATTATTTTGAGGGGTTTAGAATACTATTTAGGTATTTAATTCAGAATTTTTCGGAAGGCAGATTACTCTTGCGATTCAGGATATAAACTATTGTGAAGGCTAAGAGCGGGCTGGCGAATAGCCCAATCATAATTGTACCCCAATAGCCTAATACCGTATTGCGACCATAATGCCCGGCCCAAATGATCAGCAGGAAATACGAAATGATGAAAATAACTTCAGTGCCTGAAACATTTAGATATGCAAGAGCCATGATTTACAGTGCTTTAGGAATAAAGATAAGATAATTATAGTTCGGTAAATTATGCTAATATGAGGGGTTTCTATACATCCCCTTAACCTTAGAAATAACACTTATTGACCCTATATTAACCACAGCGCTCAGTACCATAATGAAAAAAAAGTCTGAATCGTAGTGTTTATAGATCATGAATATCATAAAAGAATAAAAGATCAACAATCCTATCAGCGATTCCTTCAATTGATTTTTGTCGGCCGAAAAAATAGTTGGAACATACTCAGCAACAAAAGGAATCAGGAAAAACCAGCAAATAATTGCTGTAGCTATATTCCATCCTGTCAGGAACGAGAATGGAAGCAAGAGAATAAAAAGGATAACAGGCACACAGAATATTCTTAATGCTTTGTTAATGAGTTCCCTGGACATGTTGTTGAAAGGGTTTTATTAAAGATACAAATTCTCTTTATAAACACTTAGGATTTCAGATTATGATTATATGTTAGCCACATTCCTTGTCTGAACTGTGATTTATTTGATTTTTGAGATTTCTATGATTTCCCTTATTAC
>CAZGCG010000242.1:0-5614 GCA_964524205.1 uncultured Sphingobacterium sp.
CTTTGAGGGGGTGGCGCCCTAACGGGTGTGGCAGTTCGAATCTGCTCCTGGGCACCAATCGCAAAATATTAGTTAAAATATTCAGGTGTGGCAGCCTTAAAACCTGTCATCCTGAACGGAGTGAAGGAAATCGTGCTCTTGAAACAAATTTTGATCTAAACTCACGAAGTTCCCTCAGCTGCTGAAGGGCAGCTTTCGGGATGACAGGGAGCTTCATTTGAATGTTATCGTATCCCAGTTAGGATTTGTTTTGGCAATTAAAAGTTCTTTCTTTTCCCTTCTCCATCCCTTAATCTCCTTTTCTCTAATAATAGCCTCATTGATGTCAGCAAACTGTTCAAAATAAATTAGATTATAACAGTAATATCTTCCTGCAAAAGATTTTCGATTTCCTCTGTTCTCATGATGCTCAAAAAGCCTTCTTTCGATATTGTTCGTTACACCAACGTAAAGTGTTGACTTATCAGGATTAGTAGTGATGTAAACATAAAAATTATAATTCCACATAAATTAAATTTATATAGAATAGATAGAGTGAGATAGAAATTGCTATTAAACGGTAGTTTCAATTGAGGGAATGGTATAATTCAAATTCTTAGCTAAAATCACTAAGTTCCCTCCTGCGTCGGGATGACATCCTGCTTTGATGCAGTCTCCACCCGATAGCTAATGGGGTCTCAACTGTCAATTGTCAATTCAGTAACGATATTCCCCCGGCTACTTTAGGGTAACTTTCGGGATAACAGTTCGGTAAGAGCCCTTTTACTACGAGCAGCCTTCCAGCCTGTCATCCTGAACGAAGTGAAGGAACTTCGCTGCTTGAAAGCAAAATCAATTCTGGTTTGATGAAGTTCCCTCCTGCGTCGGATGACATCCTGCTTTGATCTACTTTCTATCTTACTTTCTCAACCCGTTAGCTATCTGGTGAAATTTCCAATCCGTCATAGGCCAGAAAAACCCTTTCCGGCAGTTCTTTAGACACTTCACGATGAGTGCCCATGTTATGGCTGATGTGGGTGATATAGGTTTTTTTCGCTCCGATCTCGGCTGCGAGTTGCAGGGCTTCATCCAGAGTAAAATGAGAGATATGTTTTGTTTTCTGAAGGGCATTGATTACCAGCAGTTCTGAGCCCTTTATCTTTAGTTTTTCCTCTTCTGAAATTGAATTCGCATCAGTAATATAGGTAAACCCTCCTATCCTGAAACCAAATACCGGCAATTTGAAATGCATCACAGAAATGGGTATCACAGAAATCCCTGAAACATCAAAAGTCTGGTTCTCTTCGATAGTATTCAGTCTTAAACGCGGAATCCCGGGGTAATTATTCCCTGAAAAAATATAATGAAACTCCTTCCTCAGAGCCTCCTGAACCCTGATATGGGCATAAATATCAATTTCGGATTGCTGTTTATGATTAAAGGCCCGCACATCATCCAGTCCTGCAACATGATCTTTGTGTTCATGAGTAAATAAAATTGCATCCAGTCGCCTCACCCCTGCCCGAAGCATCTGATAGCGAAAATCAGGCCCTGCATCGATCACCAGTGTTTTTCCCTGATCTTCAATCAGAACAGATACCCTCAAACGCTTATCATGCTTGCTGTTCGAAGTGCAAACTTCACAATCGCAGGCAATGACCGGTACGCCCTGGGATGTTCCTGTTCCTAAAAATGTGATCTTCAAAACTCTATTTTTGTTTGTTTCAAAACGTAAAGGAATGCTTTTTGCTTTTCATCAAGTAGATTTTCGTCCGTTTCTGATCGCTGAAGCAGATCAGCCAATGAATTGATTTTGCTCTCCAGATTGGAGAATTTATTCACGATCACGATCCGGTCATTCTCCAGAACACATGATCCTGTCTTAAAATTGCCCTTTTCATAACGCAGCTTAAATCCTAGAGTTTTGATCAGGGCTTCGAGTTTATCGAGTGTATGCTGGGTATAACTTAGAGACATTGCATTTCAAAAATAACAAAAAAGGCTTCAAACATTGAGTGTTTGAAGCCTTTAAATTATTTTTAGAAACCTTATCTTAAATCCACTACTTCTACGCCAGGATAAAGCTTAGAATCAAATGCAAATGTAGACTCAGGCACCTTAATATTTGGTGTAAAGGTCTTGATGCTATAAGTATAACGGTTACCATTTTTATCGAATATCACCGCATTTACAATTTGCTTGCTCAATTTATCAATCTGCAATTTTACTTTAAAAAAGCTGCGTTTAGTATCTGTCGGACTCAAATCAATGTTATGCACCATTTTCCCATTCACTTTGGTATCATTCGTATAAAGAGATTTAAAGCCCTTTTCGTAGATCGTAAATAATTTTGCAGGATTTAAAGCATCTGCCGAATTATCAACTTCACTCAACTGAACCTCTTTATCCGCTTTCAGGTAAGTCCACTGATTTTTACCATCACTTATAAGCTCCTGCCCTTTCAAAACAACCTTATACTTATTCACCTTCGATTTCACAAACAAGGTCCCGCTTTGGGTTTCTTTGATCTTTGCCTCCGGATTTTCAAGGGTGTATGAAAATTCAGTCTTAATCACGTCATAACTGCGGTACTTTTTCGAAACTTCTGCCAAAATTGCCTTTGCTTTCACTTCACTCTGCGCCATCACACTTATTCCGGAACCTAAAACAAGAAACGCAGCTATAAATAACTTCTTCATTTGATTTTTTCTTTAATTAATCATTGTTATCTAATGTATTCAAGAACTGTTCCAAAGAATATTCGTCAGGTATCAAAACTTCTCTGGCCTTGCTGCCTTCAAATGGTCCGACGATATTTGCGGCCTCCAGTTGATCGATAATACGGCCTGCCCTGTTATATCCTAATTTCAGCTTTCGCTGGATTAAAGAGGTAGAACCCTGCTGATGCATCACAATCAGTCGGGCGGCTTCTTCAAACATCGGATCCCTGTCGGAAGCATCAAAGTCTTTTGCCGATGAATCAGCATTTTCATCCAGATACTCCGGCAGCATCCAGGCTGAAGGGTATCCGCGCTGTGAACCGATAAACTCTGACACTTTTTCCACTTCCGGAGTGTCTACAAAGGCACATTGTATCCTGATAAGGTCGCTTCCTGTCGATAAAAGCATATCCCCGCGACCAATCAACTGATCTGCACCTCCGCTATCAAGGATCGTTCTTGAGTCAATTTTAGATAATACCCTGAAAGCCAGACGTGCCGGGAAATTCGCTTTGATTGTACCGGTAATAATGTTTACTGAAGGGCGCTGGGTTGCAATTACAAGGTGAATACCAACCGCACGGGCCAGTTGAGCAATTCTCGCAATAGGTGTTTCCACTTCCTTACCGGCTGTCATCATCAAATCAGCAAACTCATCAATAATTAGTACAATGAAAGGCAGAAAACGATGACCTTCATTAGGATTTAGCTTCCTGCTGATAAATTTTTGATTATACTCTTTCAGATTCCGAACATGTCCGTTTTTCAACAGGTCATAACGCAGATCCATTTCAATACAAAGGGAATTTAAAGTGGTGATCACCTTTTTGGTATCCGTAATGATCGCATCCGCTTCACCCGGCAATTTGGCCAGGAAATGTCTTTCAATCTTCCTGAAAAGTGTTAATTCCACTTTTTTGGGATCGACCAGTACAAACTTTAATTGTGATGGATGCATTTTGTACAATAATGAGATCAGTATCGCATTGATACCAACCGATTTCCCCTGTCCGGTAGCACCTGCAACCAGCAAATGCGGCATTTTTGACAGGTCGGCAATATAAACCTCATTTGAAATCGTTTTTCCCAATGCAATTGGCAAATCCATTGTTGTATTCTGGAATTTCTCTGTGGCAAGCACAGAACGCATCGATACCATTTCAGGATGCTGATTCGGAACCTCAATACCAATTGTCCCCTTTCCGGGCATCGGGGCAATGATACGGATACCCAGTGCTGCAAGACTCAGGGCAATATCATCTTCCAGATTTTTTATCTTCGAGATCCTCACTCCGGGTGCAGGAATAATCTCATACAAGGTTACCGTCGGACCGATAGTTGCGTTAATCTTATCAATCTCTATATTATAATGAGTGAGTGTCTCAACTATTTTATTCTTATTGGCTTCAAGCTCTTCAGAATTAACCGCAATCTTATTGGAACCATAATTTTCGAGAAGATCGAGGGTTGGATATTTGTAGCTTGACAGATCCAGGGTTGGATCATACATACCGAATTGTTCAACCAGTTCTGTAGATTTCTTCTCCTCTTCTGTTTTCTCGATGGTAAGCGGCGGAGAATCTTTAAGTTCGTTAGATACTGCCTGGGAAGTTTCAAAAGGCACATTTTTAGCAGGGCTAAGTACCACGGGTCTATGTTCTTCAGGTTCAGGCTCTTCAGCAATTTCAATTGGCGGAAGATTCTGACTCAGCTTTTGTGTATTTCCGTTACTTGTTTCCTGTCCGGGACGATTTGGCAAGTTAAATTCCACCGGCGGATACAAAATTTCATCCTCCAGTTCAACCTCATCACCGGTTTCAGGAACAACATATTTTGGTTTAGCGCTGCGTTCCGGTAATTTAAAGTCAATATTATAAGCAATGATCAATACGCTTAAACCAGCAAATGCCAGTAATCCGGCAGTACCGGCATCTCCAATCTGAGCCTGCAGCATGCGATTGGTCCAGAACCCGAACTCTCCTTCCAGAAAATGTGGGTAATCACTGATGAAAGCATGGAAAAATGCGAGTGTAACTGAAGTAAAAATCAGTAAAAAGAAGGAATAAGCAAGTGTTTTTGTTATGGATAAAACCTTGATTTTAAATAACATGCGATATCCTATAATAAAAAAGACACCGATAAATAGGAAAGATGCGACCCCAAACCACTCATAAATGAACTGATGGGATAAGAGTGCACCTAATTTACCAAGCCAGTTTTGAACTGCAGGCTGGTTAAGTCCCATTTCAGTCAGTTCCTGCTGAGTTTTCATCAAATTACTCCAACCACCGTTGGCATCGATCACATAACTCTGATCATCCTGCCAGGTGAAGAGATAGGAAGTAAAGGCCACCATGAAATAAAGCGAAACGATCAGAAAGAACAGACCGATTATCTTTATTGTCCGGTCGTCATTCAATTTGAACTTCGGCAGATCCTCAGATGCTTCTTTCGGAGCCCGCTGCTTTGGGGCAGGTTTAGACTTTGGCTCATCGCGAAAAGAATTGGCACTCCTGAATTGGTTTCCTTTTAGTAAGGGCATTCGAAATTTTGCTAAATATTGACAAATATAATGTTATAAAGAATATCTGAGATAGCCTAAATCTGCTGCATTTTTTATTTAATTTTCTTAATATTGATAAACAGATGTTTAGTTCATTTAATACCCTATAAAATGGATCAGGATTTACTGGAGGAATACATTGTAACTGGCAATGCAATTGAGTTATATGCACTGCTTAACTCTAATCCGAAACTTGCCATTCAAAAGACAAGTCAGCAGATCTCTCCACTTTTGCTCTGTTGTTACTATAAAAAGCCTGAACTGGCTGATATTATTTTAAAACATGTTCCCGAAATCAGCATTTTTGAGGCTGCTGCCTTAGGAAAGAATGATCAGATTACAAAATCGCTGG
>CAZGCG010000243.1:0-5605 GCA_964524205.1 uncultured Sphingobacterium sp.
AAGCAATACCTGTGTCTTATAGGCTGTTTCAGTCCTTTCCTCCGGAGTATTTCCGGCAAAAAATCTCGTTCTGATTCAAATTTTCAATTGCCGGAAGATACTTCCTCCGGCAAGGTTTATTTTACCCGGGGCTGTATTTCATCGGGATGGGCAGCCCGGCAGTGTACAATCACTTTGTTGCTCCTCCGACCCCGAAGGTGGTCGAATGTTTATAGAAATAGCATAAAATTCTGTTTCCCGACCCTGAAGGGGTCGTATGTGATAATTTTAAATATATGCGACCACCTTCGGGGTCGGGATTTCCTCATGAAATTTTGCTATAAATATTTGACCCATTCTGGGTCATTAGAAAAAATCAAACATGGATTGCGCCAAACAAAATTGAATAAAGATGAATTATGGCAATACATCATCAAATTAGCATTGCACTAGCTAAAAACCTAAAAATCAATCCTTATTCCGATCCCTCACATCCGAAATCATATTACTGATCTCCGTAATCAATGATTTTGCAGCACCTGCAAGCTTAGGTTCCTTATCATAGCTGATATCATACACTACATGCTTGCTCTTATCCTTATACCTGAATTCAATATAATAAGTTGGAGAATTCCTCCCCTTAGCTGCCTCTGGTTCTCCTTTAAGTTCATCCGGAAAATTCCAGAATCCGAGCTCTGCTGCTTTTCGGTGCAAATACAAAAGATCATCCTTACGCATTTTAACTTTTGTCTTAATCAGGGAATCATCCTGATTAACATATTGAAAATCACCTGTTTTGGAATAATACTGATTGACCAGACTATCCCCAAGTCCGTATTTAAACGTAATGGATTCAAAATCAGAAAACCGGTAAGGGGCATTCTTCACCATTATTGAATAATAATACACAGTGTATAACAGAAACGGGGTTATTATACAAATCGCTAAAAATATCTTTTTACCTCTATCACTCATAAATTTGATGCATTTACAGACTGGTGTCTGTTAAAATTAAATTTCATTAATGTTTTGTTGCCTGATCTTCCAGATTATGAATCCGGTTCTCATCCGGTGCACTTAATTCAGCAGGTGGATTAAACTCTCCCTCCCATTTGGCAATCACCACAGTAGCCAGGCAATTCCCAATCACATTGACCGATGTTCTGGCCATATCCATCAGTTCATCGATACCCAAAATTATAAATATGGGCCATACCGGCATCCCAAAAGATGCTGCAGTACCCAGTAAAATGACCAGGGAAGCCCTCGGCACTCCGGCAACACCCTTACTGGTTAACATCAGGGTGAATACGATCAGCAATTGCTGGCCAAAAGTCATGGGCATTCCGGCTGCCTGTGCGACAAAGATCGCAGCAAGCGACAAATATAAGGTTGTGCCATCAAGATTAAAACTGTAGCCTGTTGGCATTACAAATGCCACTATTTTACGTGGCACACCGATACGTTCCATTGCTTCCATCGCTCTTGGAAGAGCAGCTTCGGAGCTGGTGGTTGCAAAGGCAATTGAAACGGGTTCGGCAATAGCCTGCAGGAATTTTTTGATCGGAACACCCACAAAAAAAGCGATCGGAAGCAAAACCCCAAGAAGAAAAACCAATAAGGCTACATATAAAGTAAGAAGCAACTGGAACAGATTCACCAGAATCCCAAGTCCCATATGCCCCACTGTATAAGCTATGGCTGCACCCACTCCAATAGGAGCAAAATACATGATGATATTGGTGAATTTAAACATCACTTCCGAAAGACTTTCTGTAGCCCGCAACATAGGTTGACGCTTATCTTCACGAACCATTGCAAGAGCAATACCAAAAATAATACTGAAAACTACGATCTGTAAAACCTGACCCTCGGCTATAGATTTAGCAATATTCTCGGGGAAAATATGCAGAATTATATCATTAAGGGTTTGTGGTGGAACCTTTTCAAGTGCTTCATGAGCCCCGGTTGGCATTGAAATTCCCATACCTGCTTTCGAAATATTAATTGCTGCAAGTCCGATAAAAAGGGCAATGGTAGTAACCACCTCAAAATACAGGATTGACTTCCATCCCATTCTGCCTACCTGCTTCAGATCAGAATGACCTGCAATACCAAATACCAGTGTCGCAAAAAGCAAGGGGGCAATAATAGTCTTGATCATTTTTAAGAAGACCTTACTTAATACCTGCAGTTTAATTCCTATCTCCGGAAAATCATGGCCAATTTCTGCTCCAACTACCATAGAGATCAAGATCCAGGTGGTAAGTGATTTCTTCTTAAACCCATACATAAACAATCCGGCGATGGCCAGCCACCTCGAAAACATCAGAACTAATTCCGGAACACTCAAAAGGCTGTAATGGTCCAAAAAAGTAAGCAAGGCAGAAAATGAGATCGCTATGATTGCGATAATTCCGAGATTTGAAAACTTCATAAATGCTGGTTAGTATATCGAACAAAAGTAATTAATTAGATTTACCAAGCAAATGAAAGCATAAGATGAAGCCAGAGAAACTAAGTGATCTAAAAAAAGAGTTGTCAGGGCTCTCTGTGCACGAATTAACCGACATCTGCCTCCGTCTTGCTAAATACAAAAAGGAGAATAAAGAATTACTTACTTATCTCCTTTTTGATGCTGATAACCCGATGCAATATGCAGAAGAGGTAAAAAATTTCCTGATTGAGGATTTTAAAACCATGCAAAAACACTATTATTATAGTACTAAAAGTATGCGCAAAATTATCCGCCTGATTAACCGTTATGCTAAATATACCGGATCAAAAGAGGTAGAAACCGAACTTGCACTTTGGTTTTGCATTAATTTTTTAAAGTATGCGGATTTAAGAACCAGCCATAAACCTCTTCAGGGATTACTTACACGGCAATTTGAAAAAATCATTAAATTATTACCAAAACTGCATGAAGACCTTCAGTTTGATTATCAGAAAGAATTCGAATCTGTTGTAATTAATGCCTCTGAACAAACCCGCTGGGTTAACAAAAGTCAATATTTGTAACAATTCAGCAATAGCAAAGTCAAAAAACCTAAACTGATTACTTTTGAGCAAGGAAGCGCAATTCAAGGAAATTTTCCAGGCCAATTCTAAAAAGATCTACCATTTGTGTTATGGTTATACCGGGGATGATGAAACCGCGAACGACCTGATGCAGGAGACTTTTATGAAAGTCTGGCAAAACCTGGATAAATTCAGAAATCAGGCTTTAATATCTACCTGGATCTATCGGATTGCTGTTAATACCTGCTTATCCTACCTGAGAGTCGAAAAACGGCAGGCTAAAGATGAGCTTACCGACACCATTATCGAAACCAGAGGCGAAGAGATCTCAGAAAAGAACGAGCAGGTTTCAACGCTTTATAAATGTATTGCTCAGCTTGAAGAAAATGAACGTATCATAATCACCATGGTACTTGATGAATTACCCTATTCCGAAATAGCAGAAATTTCGGGTATCTCAGAAGGAAATCTGAGAGTAAAAATTCATCGGATTAAACAAAAACTGACTGAATTATATAACAGACATGAAAGATTTTGAAGCACTGAAGAGTATCTGGCACGACCAGGTTGCACTGCCGAAAGTCAGTCACGAAGATGTATTGAAAAACCTGCGAAAGACCAGGAATGGTCTTGCAAGTAAACTATTAATCGAAATGATAGGCATGGGGATTTTCGCTGCGGTGCTCATCTATGTTTGGATCTCGAGCCCCTTTACCATGTGGACCACCCATCTGGCAATGATCATATTTATCTGTTGCTGCGTTTATTACATCCTTGCAATGATCAGCAATTACCGTAGAATAAACTATGATAAACTTCTGGACAAGCCTGAATGTTATATCAATCACCTCAAAAAATATAAACACGATCGCTATATTTTCAATACCAGAAAGTATAAAGTGTATTCCATATTTTCTACAGCAGGTTTTATACTATTCTTTATAGAAATCTCTTTTATGACTTCCCTTTGGATCACGGTTATGGGAATTTCATTCACCTTTCTGTGGATCGCCTTATGCTATTTTGTTCTGATGCGAATCTACATTAAACGCGAGGAAACAAAACTGGAAGAAATGATCCAAAATCTTGAAAGATTGCACAAACAATTCGAAGATACCGATCAATAATTCTAAGGCTTTTTAGCTTCCGCCTCAGCTTCTTCCTTTATTTCTTTAAACTGCAGGCTATTGTTTTTTAGAGTGTACTCCAATTTTCTGATGGCTGGTTTAACTTTAGACGAAGAATCCTGATCCGAATGGAATGGGAATTCACGAAACAGCCTTCCATCTTTTACATACATAGAATCCTCTCCGCGATACCCCTCTTTTAAGGATGAGCTCAGGTCAGGAAATCGAATTTGCTGATTGGAACCACCTTCGCCATACTCATAGATATACATATTCAGATAAGAATCTTTTTCCTGCCCTACCGATTGTATGTACAGCTCCGGATTCCCATCAGTATCAAGATCCATATTCCAGGCATCTGCCACCTTACCTTTCAGTTCACCTGAAACAGAGCGGTAACTTAAACGAGTGGAATCTGATCTTAAAATGAGATATCCTCCAATGGAATCTGATCCCCTGCCCCAACTGACAATATCCAGGGTCAGTCCGGGTTTTACTTCTATTGCTTTGTGAAAACGAAAGGGCTCAGGAATCTTCTTTGTTTCCTGCTTCACAGGCATTACCTGCTTTTCTTCTTCAGCTCCGCAGGAGAATAATAAACCCGTTAAACACAGCACAGAAATAAATTTAAAACTATTCATATCAGGTAATTCTCAATAAAGGTGTAATTAGAATTGTTTGCTCTTCTCAAATTTAATAAATAAATGCAGGCATTTCATAAGCTTGATTAACAATAAATTATGGACCCGATCTTAAGGATTAAGCAATCTGAATCAAAAAAAAAGCCTCCGTATGATGGAGGCTTTAATATCCTATTTATCCGGCAATCAATGACTACCGTGTTCTGCAGCTGCCAGGTATCTTTCAGCTTCGAGTGCTGCCATACAGCCGGTTCCTGCTGCAGTTACAGCCTGCCGCCATAATTTATCCTGTGCATCGCCACAAGCGAATACACCCGGAATATTAGTTTTTGTGCTATCCGCTTCCGTAATCAGGTATCCTGTTTCATCCATATCCAGTATCCCTTTAAAGATCTCTGTGTTTGGATTGTGGCCGATTGCAACAAAGAATCCTGTTACATCTAAAACTTTAGTTTCTTTGGTCAGGTTATTTGAGACCTTCACTCCCGTAACATTTTTGCCGTCACCAAGAATTTCTTCAGTATCTGTATTGTAATGGATTTCAATATTCGGCGTATTTAAAACCCGGTTCTGCATTGCCTTGGAAGCTCTGAATTCATCCCTTCTCACCAGCATATGCACCTTCTTACAAAGTTTGGCCAGATAGGTCGCCTCTTCTGCTGCTGTATCACCAGCCCCTACTATCGCAACATCCTGTCCCTTAAAAAAGAAGCCATCACAAACTGCACAGGCAGAAACTCCAAATCCGTTATATTTTTGTTCGCTTTCCAGTCCGAGCCACTTAGCACTCGCCCCCGTGGCAATAATTACTGTATCTGCAGTTATAGTCTTTTCTTC